>JAJFJO010000048.1 GCA_021774015.1 Gammaproteobacteria bacterium | reverse complement strand
TTGATATCGGCGGTATCATCACACACCATTACCCCTACGAGGAATTTGAGAAGGGTTTCGCTGCTATGGCCACAGGAGAATCCGGCAAAGTTATTCTGGAGTGGTCGTAGCGTTAGCGATGTTGTTCATTCGGTGGTGATTTTCCTTGGTCGAGCTTAATGTCGGTAAGCTAGGTGCAAGCAGTGGATTACGATTCAATGGGATTACCGAAAGTGGTAGGCAGCTCACTGCAGCTACTGTCTGCAATATTGATAGTAAAATGCCGCGTGTAGCTGGTAGTACCTACAGGCATTTGGTCGCTGCCACCGGCAATGAGTAGACCTGTGGTCACCTCGACATGGATCTTTCCCTCTTCCACGCGGGCATTGATTTTCCGAGGTGACCCGTCCTGCATCACATCGAGCCCTTGTTCACGCAACTCTCCACCCGCCTGTAGTGCACCCGCGCGAGCCTGTGCATAGGGCATAGCATCAAATGTCTGCGACGCACCGCACAACGCAGCAGAAACAGCCTTGTGAACTTGGTCCTCAGTATAACCTTCACATTGCTGTGCCAACTCGTCATAAGCAGCCTTAAGCTTGTCGTGTCCTCCATTGGGTCCTGGAGCCGCAGGCATATCATTGAAGTATATCCCCGATGCAAAATCTCGGGTGATCTGCCCAGAAAAGCCCTCGACTCCCTTAATCATCTTTACACCTTTACCAGCACCACTAAGTTCGTGTTCGTATTCGGCAGTAGGGTCTCGCGCTCCTTCACCAAAAGCTCCTCCCATAGCCTCTGACATCGCTGACCCCATCACAGACATCGCTGGTGCAAGCTCTCTAACTTGCGTGGCCATCGCTTCACCCGCAGGACTAGCTCTCCACTCAAAGCCAGCAAAAGACGTCTTAAGCTTCTCCTGCAAAAGCGGCGTATCTGCTCTAAACTTGGCAATATTCTCCCGCAGGGCATTGAGACTGCCAGCATTCTCACCCTTCGGCAGTACGAGCTTCATAGCAGCGGCGGCAAAATGAGGACTCTGTGTCACTTCGGCGCGAACATCTGGAGCCAGCTCCTCGACAAGCCTCTGCGCTAGCTGGTCAGGATCAAAGAAGATTGAGTTGCCATCTTCATCAAAGAGTTCGACGAAGCTGTCACCTGCTTCATCCTGCGACACGCCCAATTCGTGGACGCGACTCGCAGATACCCCGCTACGTACACCACGCTGGAAAGCTTCGGGAGAGGTCATATAATCTACGATCTCGGACTGCACCTTCTGTAAAGTAATGGGTTTTGGTATACGCCCCAACATGGCAGTAGCAGCCGCCTCATTATCTGGCCCTTCCAACCCATCACCGTATTTATCGAGGAGGATACCAGCAAGCTTGCTAGCATCGACATAGACAGTACCTGCGGGGCTTTCCAAACCAAGAACCCCATCCGAAGGTCCATCCACCGTTGCCGTCTGTATATTCTGCAATGCTTCCTGGTTTTGTTTGATGCGCACTCCCAATGCTCGTCGATCTACGAAGGCACTTTCAAGCCCATCGAGTAAATTAGTTCGATTCACCATAGCATCGCGTTCAAACAGTGATGAAATTGCGGCATCTTGGTCGATTGGGTTTTGAGAATCTAACTCCAGCCCGGGAACTTTCGCCAACAACTGCTTTACCATCATCGATTTATCTAGATATGCTGGCGGACCCGAGCCGAGCGCCAAGCTCATAGCCGTACCTTCTTCGAGCGCCTGCTCTCCTGTTGCTTTATCTGAAATAGTCGCCATGGCAATGATCTCACGTCGTTCGGCACTTCCCACAATATCGGCAACAACATCCCCAGGCTTGTTGCAACAGTCGCTTACACCACGCTCGAGCGCATCCATATTTGCCACACCACCAAACGGAAAAAACCTCGATACGACGGCATCATTAAACGAATTATGAAGAGCTAAACTCTCTGGCATACGGTCACCTAAGAGACCTACGACAGCGTCCGCAAAGTCGGATTGGCGAATATATAGCTTACCCTGATCTCCTCCTGCATGAAAAACAGTATACCCCGACATATCTTCAGGCCTCTCGGATGTTGCTACTTTAGATAACATGTGCTGCATCACAGCTTCTGTGGAGACATACACACTGCTGCCATCTTCAGCTGGGACCTGTACAGCTTTTCCGCTAGCTTGAAGTTGCCGACCTCTACTTTTAGACAAGGTTTTAATCCCACTCATCATGCCCGTGAGCTTGGGCCGTGTCCCCATCGATCTTTTGCGAATAGTAGAGCCTACACGGCCTACGCCGGCTCTAACGGAGCGTAAGGACCCCCATAACGATCTGTTCTCACGTTCTTGTGGTTTTTGGGTACTACTTACATCATCTGGTTCGTCCAAGTACGATATATCCATTAAGTTGTCATCCTGATCGGATATTTTTGCGTTGGTGCCGGTCGTCCCTGCAAGAAACGAATCCGAATATGCGCTCTCATGGCTCTCCGGAAGAGCATTTCTCACGGCACCGAGCGCAGCGCCTAAAACCCGAAATAGCTTTCTGGCCGTACTTTGCGACTCCTCCTTGCCGCCACCTTCGGAGGTAACTTTGACTTTATCTGCCGACACCCGGGCTTTACCTCCGGGATTCCTAGTCGCAAAGCGAAACATCCCCGATAATCCTGAGTGCTTACTTACCAAATCGTTGGTGGTAGCCGATTGAAGGCCTCTTAGCCCCTTTGGCAATTGTTCAAGTCTACTGCCTGCTATAGCCTCTTTAGCCGCACTCAAGTGCTTTTGCGCTAGCTCCACGTCACCACGTTTCATCGCTTTTTTAGCTATGAGTAGGTTAGCGGCCGCGTCCTGAACGCCATCACCAGAGCCTTGTTTTTGCATTTTTTTGAGCTTTTTGGAGCTCGGAACAGCGTGCAAATGAACATCCGGAGCAACCCGAGCATCCTTGTCATGGAATTCGAAGGCTTCCCCTGCTCTGCCAGCAATTTGACTATCAAGTCGCTCTACGGTGACGGTGTCATCACCACTAAATTCATCAACTTTTCCGTGGGAAATGAACGTCTCCCCCGAAGACTTCGACACATCAAACTCAGCCATAAAACAACCTTATAGTTCCCCTTAAGGTAATTATAACATATATTTTAAAATTTGTTAATTTCTTATTGTTCGATAATCAAATTCAATGAATTAATAATTTAACATAAATAGCAAAAGCTAGACGCATAAGCGCAAGAACTCTTAATGTAACATCTCAGACCTGGAAGAGCGCCAATCCAAGAGAGTGATCTGAGCCAGTAATTTACAAAAGATCACGATCGAACTGTTCTGAATCGAGTCTGTGTCTCGATGGTGATCTTCCCTGATCGAGATCGATGACTTAGCGATGTAGGTTACTGCATCTGTTACGCGGCAAACCCCATCAGTCTCACAGACTGAAGCTCATTGGAGTTAAAGTCGGGAACAACTTTGGTTGCGACATCGGAGAACCCTGCCAGTTGGTCACCGTCGGTACCCATCGC
>JAJFJO010000047.1 GCA_021774015.1 Gammaproteobacteria bacterium | reverse complement strand
TGCAGCGCATCGATTTGATGCTGTGCAAAATAACCTATTTTAACAGAACTATCTAATTGAAAGGTTCCTTTAAGCGGATCAAGACCTCCTGCCAAGGCTTTCATCAACGTTGATTTACCAGCGCCATTTGGCCCCAACAAGGCGACTCGATCACCCGGCGTTAATTGCCAATTAATATTAACGAGAATAGTTTGGTCAGCATACCCTAAGTTGACTTCTTCCATTTTCAAAATGGGGTATGGCAATTTATCAGGTGTTTTAAAGTCAAAATGAAATGGTGAGCTCACTTGAACAGCTGCCACTGTATCCATTCGCTCTATCGACTTCAAACGACTTTGCGCCTGCTTTGCTTTAGTTGCTTTATAACGAAAACGATCAACAAACTTCATCAGATGCTTGATCTGACGCTGTTGTTTTTCATACGTCGCTTGCTGTAATGCAAGTTGACGCGCACGCTCCGCTTCAAAAATAGAATAATTCCCTTCATAGAGTTTAATTGAGCCTGCTTCTATATGCGCGATTTGAGTAACGATGGTATCTAAAAAATCTCTATCATGAGAAATAACAACTAGCAAACCTGCATATTGCTGCAACCATTTTTCTAGCCATAAAATAGCATCGAGGTCTAAGTGATTTGTCGGTTCATCCAGCAATAAAATATCTGAGCGGCACATTAATGCACGCGCTAAATTCAAGCGCATACGCCAACCACCGGAAAAAGATTCGACAGATTTCTTCTGTGCCTCTTGATCAAAACCTAAGCCAGCTAATAATTGTGATCCACGCGCCTCACAACTATAACCATCAATGGCAGCAAAATTAGCATGCAGCTCTGCCAATTGATCATACTCGCCAGATTCTTCCGCCATCACAATATCACATTTAAGCGATGCGTATTCATCATCACCTTGCAAAACATAATCAATTGCTGAAGCCGTCAGAGATTGTATTTCCTGCTCAACATAAGCAATACGCAATTGCCCCTGGTAACTCACATTACCAGAACTAGGTTCTAGACCACCCAGCAGCAGAGAGAACAGGCTGGTTTTCCCAGACCCATTCGCTCCAATCAATCCAATTTTATGTTTGTCGTGCCAAGTGAAACTAACATCCGCAAATAAAACACGTTGGCCACGTAGCAGACTAATATCGTTAAAATTAAGCACTCACCGGCTCAATAGAATCAATCGCAACAACAGGATCCACATCCGCATCGTAATCCACATTGTCGTATTCAAATCCAAACAAATGATAGAATTCACGACGATAACTATCGATGTCGGTAATGTCTTCTAAGTTCTCAGTATTAACCTTGTCCCAAAACTCCATAACCGCCTGCTGAACATTCGGCTCCATTTCAAGATCATCTACACGAACACGATCTTTATCGTCAACTGCAAGACCATTGCCGCCATACACTTTATCCTTAAATAGCCGCACAATTTGCTCTATACAACCTTCATGCGTCCCCTTCTCTTTCATGATTTTAAATAATATCGACATATAAAGTGGCACCACGGGAATAGCAGCGCTTGCTTGAGTTACAATCGCTTTGTTAACCGACAAATAAGCACGACCATTTTTAGCACTTAACTGCTTATTTAATGTATAAGCGGTTTCTTGCAAGTGATTTTTCGCGTGACCAATCGAACCATCTTTATAAATAGCATGTGTCACAGATGGGCCAATGTAGGTATAAGCCACTGTTTGCACGTTATCAGCCAACAAATCATTTTGCTCTAAAAGGTCCATCCACATTTGCCAATCTTCGCCACCCATCACAGCAATGGTGTTAGCAATTTCTTCTTCATTAGCAGGCTCAATTGTTACATCTTTAACTTGGCCGCGAATAGGGTCAACCGTTTTATTTGAGAAAGTTTTTTCTACTGGCTTTAGAACAGAGGAAAATACTTCACCTGTTTTTGGGTGAACACGTCGTGGTGAAGCCAAGCTATAAACCACCATATCAACCTGACCAAGATCTTCTTTAATTAAGTCGACAACCTGATTTTTAATGTCATCAGAAAATGCATCACCATTAATACTCTTCGCATAATGGCCTTCCGCATGAGCCAGCTCTTCAAAGGCCGCTGTGTTATACCAGCCTGCTGATGCTGTGCGTTTTTCACTTGCTTCTTTTTCAAAGAAAACACCAATCGTTTTTGCGCCGGCACCAAAGGTGGCAGTAATACGACTCGCTAAACCATAGCCCGTTGATGCCCCAATCACTAATACATTTTTTGGCCCCTCAAACCCGCCTTTGCTTTTAACATAATCAACCTGGCGCTTTACAGATTCATGACATCCAGCTGGATGTGCTGACGTACAAATAAAACCTCTCACTTTAGGTTTGATGACCATAGTTTTTCTCCATTCCATATTATTGCAAGTGCAAGCCAAAAAAGAACCGCTAGTCTACCAACAATCTGAGGAAAGGCAAAAAACAAAATCGTAGTAAGACTGCATTAAATTCGCCCAAATATAAGTCACTTGTTGGCTTTTTACTCAGCGCAATAACTGCCCACAACAGTAACTTATTGATTTTAAATATTTTTCTTGCCTTGCTTTAACCCCGCTGTTGTATTTACAATGTCTGCCTATCAAAAGCAAGAGGACTATAGATGTTTAGACGGTCAAGAAAAGATGAGTTTGGCTTAATTCGAGTGGATTTCAAAAAACTACCCATCAAAAAAACATATATTCCTTGGATCATCTGGAGTATTGCTGGATTTTACTATTTCTTTGAAATCATTTTAAGAATGTTTCCCGGCACCACCGCTGCACAGCTCATGCACACGTTTAATATTAATGCGACACAATTTGGTATTTTCACCGCATTCTATTACTGGTCTTACACCATCATGCAAATCCCAGCTGGTTTGATCGTCGATCGCTACAGCATACACCGAACATTATTTTTCGCGTGCTTTTTTTGTATTTTTGGCTTTTTCCTTATCCATTCAACTACAAATTTTCAGGTCGCTGAACTGGGTCGTTTTATTATCGGCTTTGGCAGTGCATTTGCTTATGTTTCCGTATTAAAAGTTGCTGCTGTTTGGCTTCCCGCGAATCACTTTGGCTTAGCTAGCTGTATTGCTGACTCATTAGGCATGGTTGGTGCCATGTTTGCTGAAACTGTGCTCGTACGTATGAACATCAATAACGGCTACGGCAGTTCCGTTCGCTTTCTTATTATTCTAGGGATTGTTATTGCTCTACTTATCTTATTTGTTTTCAAGGACAGTCCTCAAGATAAAGCACCTGTTAAAGCGATTAGCTACGACCCTGATAAAACCAGCGTTGTTGCGAAATTAAAATTCATTATGCGTAACAAACAAATCTGGTTGATTGGGCTAGTGGGTTGCTTGTTTTATTTGCCATCTTCCGTAATCGGTGATGTTTGGGGCCTGCCTTATTTAAAAAGCGTCTATGGCGTATCAAAAATAGAAGCTGCAGATATGATGGCGATGTTTTTTGCTGGCTGGACCATTGTTGGGCCCTTTCTCGGCGCTTTATCTGATAAAATTAAACGCCGTGTCTTACCGATTGTTCTTACCTTGATACTCGATATGGCTTTGTTTTCCGTCATTATATTTATGCCGCTATTTACTAAAACTCGACTGTCGACAGAATCGCTATATGTCATGTTCTTTTTTATTGGCATTGCCACTGGAACACACCCACTTGTATTCGCACTCGCTAAAGAAAATTACAGCAAAAAAGTTGCAGGTACAGTTGTTGCCTTTACCAATATGTTAATTATGTTGGGTGGGTTATTATTTCAACCTTTTGTTGGCTTTCTACTCGATTTAACCCATGGTGCGCCTGCATCCACCGGTTCAGTTGTTTATAGCGCGCATGACTACACAATGGCATTATCCATCATCCCAATTTCTCTTCTTTTATGCTTAATAGCGATGAAGTTTGTCAAAGAAACTGGTCATAGAATTAAAGATGAATAATCTTAGAAAAGACGGGCAGAGGCGCCTAAGAAGGGCTGGGTGGGCGTCCCGCACCATGAACAAACTCACCTTCGCTTAAACTTGATCCTGATAGCCCAGCTACTCCAATCTCGTCACTAACTAACTCCTCTCCCGCAGCAAAAAGCGCCGCTCTTGGCGCGAAAGCCACAGGTGCCACTACAACATGCGCGACAACAGGATCTACTATAGAAGTAAAATCCGCATAAGCTTTATCGTAAGCAGCATGATCAAGTTCGGCAAGAACAGCTAACACTCGCATGGCTAGCAATTCATAACGCTTATAAAGAATTGTTTCTGGAAATTCTTTTTTGAGATTTTGTGGAAGGTCTTGAGCAACACTACTTACTTCAGAACTCAAGTCAGAAGCATCTTTTTGTAGCTGAGTGAAGTCGAGAGTCGCTGTAGTCAGTGTACGATCCCAACCCACATAATCTTTAGCCCGAAGTTTCTCAAGTAGCTGTTCTTTAGAGGCTGGAACCCTATCCAACACATCTTTAAATCGCTTTTGGGTTGGTAATGATGCAAAGCATGCTAACAATATATTTATGAGAAAGCGAACATCATTTAATTTTTGAAGCTTCTTCGGCAAAGACGAACTTTCCCAACGAGTGCTAGCGAAAACATCAGTTAGCACATCTGGATCTTGATGATAGTTAAGCTGTTCTTTGTCAGTATGCATAGCTAAGAAAGCCTGCTCCCATAACACTCTAGGGACTGCAAGTAAATTATGCTTAATGACCGCTTTACCACCTGTATGACGGGTACGCCTACTTCCCTTTGGTGCCCCCATCTGTACATCATTTTGATGAGCACACCTCAAAGTGAACTCAGTAGTACCCAGCTCAATGGGGAGATGAGTATATTCAGTGCCTCCATAATGAGGACCTTTTTCGTTCCTTACACCTGGCTCGTCATAGCGGATATAGAAATCAAGATTTGGCGTTTCAAGCCCTGAATGATCACCAACCTTTATCCAAGAGCTGTCATTTGGATTGGCCGGTACGGCAGCGGCCAAAAGCACTTCATCCTTAGCAACATTAAAAACCTTTGCCCCCCTCTTATAAGTTTTACTCGAATTAAAAGAGGCCCCAAGGACGACCTCTTCATCAG
>JAJFJO010000046.1 GCA_021774015.1 Gammaproteobacteria bacterium | reverse complement strand
TTCATTCACCAAAGCAACGACAGGGTAAGGCGTGTCTTTATTAAATTCCGTGCTATTGGCCCCTTGCATACCCGCCACATGGCGCGCAAATTCTATAATTGCAATTTGCATTCCCAAACAAATACCCAAATAAGGCACTTTATTGTCACGTGCATATTGTGCTGCCAACACTTTACCCTCAACACCGCGCACACCAAAACCACCTGGAACTAAAATTGCATCAACATGACTTAATTGCTCAACACCACTTTTTTCCAATTCTTCTGAATCAATATACACAATATTGACGCGTGAATTATTATGGATGCCGGCATGAATTAACGCTTCGCTTAATGATTTATAAGAATCTGCAAATTCCGTATATTTGCCCACCATCCCAATACTCACTTTTGACTTAGGATTGCGGTGCAATTCAGCAACACGCTTCCAGTCACTCAAATCAACTTCTTTAGTTGTTAATTGTAATTTCTCAGCGATCTGTGTCCCCAAATTTTCATTTTGCAATAACACAGGAATTTCATAAATGCTGTCGGTATCCGGCAATGAAATAACAGCGGACTCACGCACGTTAGTAAACAATGCTATTTTAGAACGTTCAGGTTGCGGAATCGGTTGATGTGAACGGCACACAAGAATATCGGGTTGAATACCAATCGAACGCAACTCTTTTACTGAGTGCTGCGTTGGTTTTGTTTTAATCTCTCCCGATGTTGCTATATAAGGTACCAGTGTTAAATGCACAAATAAGGTTTGCTCAAGGCCAAGCTCCATGCGCATTTGTCGAATTGCCTCCAGAAATGGCAGCGACTCAATATCACCTACCGTACCGCCGACTTCCACCAGCGCGACATCCGCACCGTTAGCACCTTCCCAAATCTTATGCTTAATTTCATCTGTGATATGCGGAATAACTTGAACCGTGCCGCCCAGATAGTCGCCACGTCGCTCTTTGCGAATCACATCAGCATATACACGACCCGTCGTAAAATTATTGCGTTTATTCATGGTTGTGCGAACAAAACGTTCGTAATGACCCAGATCTAAATCTGTCTCAGCACCATCTTCCGTTACAAAAACTTCGCCGTGCTGAAAGGGGCTCATCGTTCCCGGATCGACATTAATATAAGGGTCTAGCTTAAGAAGGGTGACATTCAAACCCTGCGCTTCTAATATTGCACCCAAAGAAGCCGACGTGACTCCCTTACCTAATGCTGAAACCACACCACCAGTAATAAAAATAAAGCGCGTTGCCATAGATACCCCGTTTTAGTTCAAATCATTGTAAATATAGGCTTTCCCGCACACTGCCAAACGGTAGTTGTCGGTTGATTCAGTTGTAAAAGGAATAGCACTAAAACGGGAGTCCATTATACGTTAAACGGATCTGGATAGGAAGCGATTGACGAAGGAAATAATACAATTTGCGTAACGCTACAGCAAATGCCACAATGCACGCTTCATCATACTCACAAGTCTTCAAACACATGAGCAATAACACACCACAAACACTGCCCGAACAATGGTCTTCCAAATGGGCCTTCATTCTTGCTGCCACAGGCGCTGCAGTTGGGCTGGGTAACGTATGGCGCTTCCCCTACATGGCTGGCATACACGGCGGCTCCGCATTTGTACTTATTTACTTAATCTGCGTCGTCGTTATTGGCCTGCCGATTATGATTGCAGAAATTCTAATTGGCCGACGCGCAAAAACCAATCCTGTCGATGCATTAACCACCCTCGCAGAAGAGTCCAAGCATACACGCAAATGGGGGTTACTCGGCTGGTGGGGTGCGCTCGCATTACTACTAGTCTTATCTTTTTATAGCGTCGTATCTGGCTGGAGTATTGCTTATATCGTTCGCAGCTTAACCAACTCCTTTTATAACTTAAATCCACAGCAAGTTGGCAGCATGTGGGGGCATTTTTTAGCGAGCCCATGGCGGATGTTGTTATGGCATAGCATTTTTATGATATTAACCGTGCTTGTTATTATTAAAGGTGTGCAAGCTGGGCTAGAGAAAGCGACCAAATTTATGATGCCCGCCTTATATGTCATTTTATTTGCACTGGTTATTTATGCGGCTATTTATGGCAATTTTGCCAAAGCCTTTCATTTTTTATTTGATTTTGACAGCTCTAAAATTACCGGCCCCACCATTATCGCCGCAATGGGCCATGCCTTTTTCACACTCGCACTGGGTGCGGGTGCAATGCTAACTTACGGTGCCTATGTTCCTAAAAATGTTAATCTCGCCAGCACAGTTGTTATTGTCGCAATTTTAGATGTCTTAGTTGCGGTACTATCAGGCCTTGCTATTTTCCCCATTGTATTCGCTTATCACCTTGCTCCAAATGCCGGCCCGGGCTTGATGTATGTCACGCTCCCCATCACTTTTGCACACATGAAACTCGGCTGGTTAATCGGCGGGTTATTTTTCCTATTACTGTTATTTGCCGCATGGACATCATCCATTAACTTAGCCGAACCGCTGGTTATCATTGCCATGAGAAAATTAAAACTCAAACGCACCCCTGCTGCTATTGCAGTTGGTTTTTGCGCTTGGTTTATTGGAATAGGCTCTATACTATCGTTTAACGTGTGGAAAAACGTTAAGCTGCATGGCGCAACCGTCTTTGATATTGCCACCAATGTGCCCACCGACATCATCCTCCCCATCGGCGGCCTTGGCTTTGCCATCTTTGCTGGCTGGGTGATGAAAAAATCAGCGACCCGCCTAGAACTTCCAACAGCAATCTACCCCTACTGGCGTTTCCTAGTGCGCTATATTGCACCCGCAGGAATCCTCATCGTTTTCATCAGCTCCTTATAGCCGTGCCAACCCAGCACAGTTGGGCAATTTTTCATTATATTTCAACAAACTAAAAAACCAAACTATGGCGAATTCTATAGTGAAGTGCGACACTCCTCTTTAAAGAGCTTTAAAAATAGCTCCCTCGGGGTCCTGTAGTCAAGACATTTTCTGGGTGTGTTATTCATTTTATCAGCCAATAAGTCCAATTGCTCTTGGT
>JAJFJO010000045.1 GCA_021774015.1 Gammaproteobacteria bacterium | reverse complement strand
AAAACTTTGCCAAATGTAGCAAAAAGGTGGTGGATTCGCGACAAGGCCTTTGCTATATCCGCCGCCTCCAACCTATTCCCCGGTAGCTCAGTTGGTAGAGCAGCTGACTGTTAATCAGCTTGTCACTGGTTCGAGTCCAGTCCGGGGAGCCATTGTTTTCAACGGCTTAGCTATTGTGCGGCGCAGCATTTCGTTTAATCAAACCACTTTGCAAACCATAAGAATTTGGGAATTTACGTGCAATCGCTCGATCTGGCTGGGTGCTAGCTGTCTCGCAAGTACGCGCATTGTGGGCATTCGCCGTCAGTGGCCATGCCAAGCGCGTCCTGAATCGCGGCCATTACGTCCTCACGGAGGTACATTTCGCCACCAGCTTTCAATATTGTGGTTGCTAATGCGTAGGCGTGCTTGGTCTATTCAAAAAAAGGCGGAGTTGATCGCGATTAGCCCGCCGATGAGACCAATCAGCCAAACAACAAACCGAACAACTTTCCCAGCGACCGATTGTTCAAGTGCCTTTGTGTCGAAACCGGCTGCCGCCAGCGCCATAAAGGGTAGCCGCCCCATCAATACAAATGCTCGTTGAAGCCACCAAAGAGGGTTGATAGTTCGAATTGTGGCGTTGCGTTGATCGGTTTCATAAATGCCAACAGCTCGGTCTATGCAATCAATAACGGTGTTCGGTTCCATGTCTTGCGGCACCGCCTCAAAAATATCAATGAGAACCTCAATGGTTCTCCGCCATCCGCCCGCTGCTCCCGGCATGTGTTGGATTGTGGTTGAATAACCGGCGGCGTGAATAAAAAAATTCGCGTGCAGCATGCCTTGATTGATTTTGCGACGAAGTTCCGCAACTGCAGCCTCATCCGGATTACGTTGCAATGCCTTCTCAAAATACTCAACAACAAGCGCCCGGAATGATTTTAGTGTTTTGACACGCGCCCAATTGGTGAAGATAGTGACGTTGCGATAATAGGTTTTCGACATTGAAACTTTCCCTCGCGACAATCTCAATAAAGTCGCATAATTATTGATGGTGAAGTCACAGGCTATTGCTCATTTTCAAGTTCGGCCAATATGTTGCGGCGACCGGTTGAAGTCACAGCCTGAAAGCGGACACTGCACATTCAAACTGAGACACTACCCTTTATCACCTTGGCTTTGTAAAGCGCATCGATAGCAGCGTCTTCTACAATCATTGCTAATTTATCAACAGACACACTGCCTCCTGTTAAGGACATAGGTAGATAATCACGAAATATAAGACCTGGAAATACTTGGAGGCTACATGCCAAAAGAATTTCACAAAATGTCGCTAGATGAGCTGGCGGACCATGCAAGTGCGGACGGCACACCATGGGGTATGATAGTCCGGGCTGAGTTTGCGAAACGATCAACACGGGCACAAATATTGGCGGCGAGATCGATGATGGCATCCGTCATAGTCTTGGCACTTTCGTCCATTGCAAACCTGATGCTGACTCATTGGCCGATTTAAAACTGATGAGCTACCGGGAAACTACGTGCATTTCAAAATTTAACCGTTGTCTGATGGAGGAATTACATGCCACGACCAAATGCGATAACAGAACTTATGGATCCACTTAGTGATTTGAAAAGCAAGGTTGCAAAACTGCACGATGATGATCGCATACGTTTTATTGGCTGTGCGCTAGAAGCAGCAAGTCTCGCTGTTAGTGTGGACAAGTCCAAAACGGACATAAAGGCGACCTTAAAAGCATCTATCGACATGATGAACGTATGCCTTGAGAAATGGGCTGAGAAAGACGGACTGTAAGGTCAGAGGTCCAACTTGTTTTCGAGATCGTCTCGCCATTTCCGCAGCATCTCAAGCTGCGCACGTTGGTCCGCCGTCAACTCAATGGGCCAATGTTCCAGCTCGCAGATTTTCCGCACCACGCGCTCATATTGCGACCTGGCAAGAGACGCTGAGACAAGTTCGCGGTGCTCGGCTTCCCGTGTTTCGACGACCGTCATTTCAACAGCTCGCGGAATTGTGCAACGGCATCATTGACCGGAGCCTGCGTTTCAGGACCGGCACCAGAGTTGAACTTCTCCAATTGACCGGCAGCCCAGGAGTCGATGAAATGCTCCTGTGTAACGCCGTCAGGCCATCCGTCGGGCAGGTCCACAGGGGTGTCGTTGGCGCTAAGGCGAACGGACTTGACGCCACCAGTGGCTAGCCATGCCTTTGCACGCATCAGCTCAATGTGCTCCGGGTCGGCGCGCATCGCGTCAAACACCGCCTCGGCCTTGCCTTGCAGGCGTGCAATCTTCTTTTCGTTTTCGACGATGACTGCTTTCGCCGCTTCGTATTCTTTGCTCATTTCAACCTCTCAGCTAGTAGTTTGGAATCTTCGTCACGCCATTCAACAATTTTGGCCGACGTGATTTTCGTAAAATGATTAAGCGCAACCTCTACAAGCTCAAGGCTTCGGGTTGCCTCTGTGCGCCGCTGCACAAGCTCGGGCGCAACGGTATTGAGGGCTTGGTTGCGCAGGATGACCTGCTGTTCATCGGTCAGCCCGGAAAGATATGCAGGCGCGTTGAGCAGAGCGCTGATCGTCACCAAGTCGCCTGCGCGCACCTTCACAGAAGCAGGCCCGAAAACGTCATCTTGCCGCGCCCAATAAGCCCGCACCTCCAGCGCCTGCTGACTGTTGGGTTGATGCGTCAGCTTCTGCTGCATCTGCGTATCAAGCTGTGATATCTGACTGGCAAGACCTTCGGCAGTTCTACCGGCTTGCGCGATTGCCCGCTCGGCGAAGGGTTGAGCGGCCTGCGCCAGCTTTCCCTTATCATTCACAACCTCGGCGGTGTCGTTAATCCTGCCGTATGCATCATAGATTGTTTTTAACGCAGCCCTGCCGTTAACAGCGCCGGGGGTGTCGCCCTTTATTGCTAAGGGGTGATGGTCCAGCGGGATGTCTATCCTCACCGGCGTTTCGATGTCACTTTCACTCATAGTCTTTTCCTTTGTTTTAGGTCATGCCCACATGTGTTCCGCTCCAAGCGGTTGGGCCGCTGTGTAGGTAGCGAACGCCATAGGCCAATGCGTCCAGCCAGTGGTCTCGGTTCCATTTTGGATCAATGTCCTCGGCGCGCAGCGTACCGCGCGGAGCTTCTGGTAGAGTCTCAAGAAGGTGTGGGCACTGATTAGTAAAATATAATCCGGGGCCGTCGCCTGTTATCGCGTTTTGAAGTAACTGG
>JAJFJO010000044.1 GCA_021774015.1 Gammaproteobacteria bacterium | reverse complement strand
GGTGATATACAGACGGTCATGGCTGTGGGAGAAATTTAGTGATAGAGCTCATAAAATTTTTATATAAATTAAATAGACTGGGTTTAATTTTATGGAATGAAAATGGGAAGTTGAAATATAAACGAACCAGGACAATTCCTGAGCAAGAAGTTTTGTTTGATTATATTAAAGAAAATAAATCTCACATACTCGATATTCTTTTGGAGAATAATATTGTTTCTGAAAAAATTCGCCTTCCTATTATTTACAAAACAACGTCTAATCAGACAGAGCTTTCATTTTTTCAGGAACGCCTATGGTTTGTAGAACGGTATGAGCAAGGTACGAATGCGTATCATATTCCGATGTTATTAGGGCTCACTGAGAGTTTGGATCAGGCAAGTCTTCAGCAAGCCTTGCAAGCGATAGTTGAGCGCCATGAGGTGTTACGTACAGTCATTAGAGAAGATGAAGGTGGTATGAGCTACCAACGAGTTCTAGATAAACCTTTAAATTTTTCTTTTTATGAGTATGAGATTAGAACTGAATTTGAAGCACAATTAGCAACTGATATTAATACGCCTTTTGATTTAACAAAAAATTACCCGGTGAGGGTGGTTTTCTATACGGTTGGAGTTGAGGGCAAACGAAAACGTTATGTACTAATTAATATTCATCATATAGCCTTTGATGGTTGGTCGATGGATGTTTTTATACGCGAGCTTAAGGTATATTATGCGCATTTTGCCCAAGCTGTAATGTTAGACTTGCCAACTTTACCAATCCAGTATAAGGATTTTGCAGTTTGGCAAAGAGCATATTTGACAGATGAGATGTTAAAAGAGCCCCGGGATTATTGGCAAAAAAAATTATCTGGTTTTGAGACTCTAACATTTCCAACTAACAAGCAAAGGCCAGTGCGAATAGATTATTGTGGGAATACTATTAAGTTTGAATTGGATTCAACGTTATCAGAAAATTTGAAGCAGTTAGCTAAAGAGCAGGGCTGTACTTTATATACGGTTTTACTTACAGGATTTTATATTTTATTACACAAATATACAGGTCAATTAGATTTAGTGATTGGCGCACCGCTAGCGAATCGGGATTATACACAGCTAAAGGATTCAATTGGTTTTTTTGTCAATAGTTTAGTGATGCGGGTGAATATAGAAATAGGACAGACAAGCATTGATTTGCTTGAACAAGTGCATACAACATTGATAGATGGTCAGTGTCACCAAGATTTGCCATTTGAGAAATTAATAGAGCTATTACATGTTGAGCAGGACCCAAGTCGTCACCCTATCTTTCAGGTGCTATTTAGTGCAGAAGATTTTGGTTTGGGTTTGGATTCAGAATATTTTAAATCAAAAGAAAATAGTGTTGATTATCAAGTTGCTAAGTTTGATTTGACATTGTTCTTGTCAAGCATAGAAAGCAGGATTGCTGGGAGTTTTAATTATGCTACTAGCTTGTTTGATGCAAAGACGATATCAAGGTTGGTCACACATTATAAAATGGTTTTAAATCAACTTGCTAAGGGACCAAAGCAATTAATACAGGATTATATAACGTTAACTCCACAAGAGCATCAACAAGTCGTTTATGATTGGAATAAAACTGACGAAGGCTGTTCACGTGATAAAACACTTTACGCGCTATTCAAAGAACAGGCAGAAATATATCCCCTGCAGATAGCTATCATCGATTCTAAGGGTGAGTATAGTTATCAAAATATTCTGAATAGAAGTAAAAATATTGCGGCAATATTACATAAAAAAGGCGCATCTACTAATAAACTTATTGCGATTCTAAGTGAAAAAGGTTACCAGCAGGTGATTTCATGTCTTGGCATCCTTAGATCTGGCGCTGGGTATTTACCTTTACACGTGGATTGGCCCATGGAGCGAATAGAAGAGGTATTGCAAGCAAGTTTAATTGAGCAATTATTGGTATCGAAAAAACAATGGCAAGTAATAAAAAACAGCTCTCTTGCCAAGAAATATAATATCAGTGTAATAGAAGAGATTGAAAATATTGATGGTGGTGATGTTGATTTCATTCCAGTAGGAAACTCAAGTGATATAGCTTATGTTATCTTTACTTCAGGTAGTACAGGCAAACCCAAAGGTGTCACCATTTCACATAAAGGTGCGGTGAACACTCTGTTGTCAGTTAATAGGCGGTTCAACATTAACAAACAAGACAAAGTGTTGGCCTTATCAGAGTTAAACTTTGATTTGTCAGTATATGATATATTTGGAGTGCTGGCTGCTGGTGGCACTATTGTATTTCCGGAACAATCTCGGGTTAAAGAACCGTCGCATTGGTATGACTTAATTACGAAGCATAATATAACAATTTGGGATACAGTGCCGCAACTTATGCAAATGTTAGTTGATTATGCTAATAGTACAAAAAAAATATTAAATATGTTTAAAGTTGTGTTGATGAGCGGTGATTGGATTCCACTTGGGTTGCCTGATCAAATTAAGGCACATCATCATGACACCATTGTGATGAGTTTGGGTGGAGCTACAGAAGGTTCTATTTGGTCTATATGGTATGAAGTTAAAGATGTTAATACCGCATGGCAATCTATTCCCTATGGGCGGGCAATGCCAAATCAGAAAATGTATATCTTAGATGGTTCTGGTAAACCCTGTTCTATTGGTGTCGTTGGGGAAATTTATATAGGCGGGGAAGGTGTGGCTTTAGGTTATTGGCGAGACGAGGAAAAAACAAGTGTAAGTTTTATTGAGCACTCAAAACTAGGTCGGTTATACAAAACAGGAGATCTAGGTAAGTGGAATGATCTTGGTTATATTGAATTTCAAGGTCGTAATGATTTTCAAGTAAAGATTCGTGGGTTTCGAATAGAGCTGGGTGAAATTGAGAGTGCGCTTTTGAATTATTCGGGTATTAAACAAGCCTGCGTGTTAGCGAGAGAGCGTAATAACAAATATTTGGTAGCTTATTATGTTTCATCTCAATCAATTGAGCAAGACCATTTAATGGCGTATTTAGCTAAAAGTTTGCCGGATTATATGATTCCTAGTACCTTCGTTGGGCTGCAACGTTTTCCATTAACCGCTAATGGAAAGCTTGATCGTAATGCTTTACCTGTGCCTGAATTTGAAAGTGATGATGCGGGCTATATAGCACCACGTACGGCACTAGAAAGTCAGCTGTGTGCTATTTGGGGATCTGTGTTAAATCTAGCACATGTGGGCATTGAAGATGATTTTTTTCGACTGGGTGGGGATTCAATTTTATCGGTTCAATTGAGCTCGCGATTAGTGGCACAAGGTTTAGCTTGTAGAGTGAAAGACATCTTTGAAAATAGAACAGTTGTTAAATTGGCGCGGTTGTTAAGTGAGCGAAATAAGGTGGTGGCAGTTAATGCTGAGCAGGGAACCTTGGTAGGCACGTTTGATTTATTGCCAGCTCAACGTTGGTTTTTTGAGGGTGTTGAATCGGGCGCTTTAGGCAATTACCAGCATTGGAATCAATCATTTCTAGTGAGGGTGCCTGAATTAGAGGTTGAGCTATTAACAGAGAGTATAAAGGGACTTGTAGCGCGGCATGATGCGTTGCGACTGAATTACTCTGATTGGGAAAGGCAGGTTCAACAGACGTATTTAGAAACGATTGAGATTCCAGCGCTCATGGTATTGGATGTTAGTCATGTAGATGACAGAACAATTACTAACACCCTCACGCGTTGGCAATATAATTTTAATATCGAAGAAGGTCCATTATGGTGCATGGGGTATTTACATGGTTATGCCGATGGCAGCGCGCGCATTTATTTTGCCTTGCATCATTTGATTGTTGATGCGGTATCGTGGCGGATTTTAATCGACGATTTAAAAGCATTGTATGCTGGTGAGAGCTTAGGCAAGAAGAGTAGTAGCTATCGCCAATGGGCATTAAACATTGCTGACTATGCAAAGTCCCATCAAAAGGAGTTGGATTATTGGGTAGAGCAGTATACGTGTTTACCCGATTATAGTGAATACCAGGTTGAGGCAACGCAATCTACCAGTGCGACAGTTATTTTTAGTCTCGAGGTAACAAAAGAGTTACTACAACAAGCTAATGGTGCGTATCATACCGAAGTGAATGACTTGTTGTTAACGGCGTT
This sequence comes from Gammaproteobacteria bacterium, assembly GCA_021774015.1. GTDB lineage: Bacteria > Pseudomonadota > Gammaproteobacteria > Coxiellales > Coxiellaceae > JAJFJO01. The sequence continues at coordinate 2,264 of JAJFJO010000044.1, read as the reverse complement.
AGGGTATGTGCTTAAGGATTGGAATGGAAAATCAGTGCAAGCTATTACTTTAGAAGGGCATGGGCGTGAACTGATTAATGAGACAATAGATGTGAGTCGTACAGTAGGTTGGTTTACGACAATGTATCCAGTGATACTTGAAGTACGTGATGATTTAAGTACAAGCATTAAGCATATCAAAGAGAGTTTACGGAAAATTCCAAATAAGGGGATCGGCTATGGTGCGCTCAAATATCAAGTGAATTCACCATTAGCAGGGCACGTGTTACCGCCGATTAGTTTTAATTATTTGGGGCAGTTTGATAAGGCAGAAGGCTCATGGCAAATCGTTGCCGAAAATTCGGGTGATGAGGTGAATATCGGCAACCGGGATGTAAATGTAATAAACATCAATGGAATGGTAGTTAACGGTCAATTGCAGTTTGCCATAGTGACACAACTAGGTGAGGTGGTGACAGCACAACTTAGCAAGCTATTCAAAAGCCATCTTGAGTTGATTGCACAGCACTGCCTTGCCAAAATAACAGCATCAGAGCAAGATTATACGCCAAGTGATTTTGCAGCGATAAAAATTACGCAGGGTTTATTGGATAGATTACAAATACAAGCTAGGAAAAATAGTACGGAGATAGAAGAGATCTATCCGGCAAATAGTTTGCAGCAAGGATTCATCTATCATGTATTGAGCCACCCGGAAGATGATGCATATAGAGTACAATTACTGATTGATTACAAACAAATGTTAAATATTGAATATTATCGTGAGGCATGGGGGTTAGTAGTCGCAACCTATCCAATATTGCGCACAGGATTTAATTGGGAAGAAGAACTTATACAGGTTATTTATAAGCAAGGCAACTTAGATTATCGCTATCATGATATCAGTGGATTAGTGACAGATATTGAGAAAGCTAATGCCATTCGCAGCATTCAGCAACAAGACAGAGATTTATCTTTCAATTTGAATCAGCCAAGCCTGTTGAGAATATATGTTATTAAGCAAAGTGAGGCACACTACACGATTCTTAAGAGTGAGCATCATAGTATTACAGATGGGTGGAGTAGTCCTGTATTGTTTAATAAGCTACATGCTTACTATCAGGCTTTAGAGCAGGGTAGGAAAATTGAAGTATTGGTAGATCAAACGTATATTGTCGTGCAGCGTTATTATGCAGCGCACCGTTGTGAGGTAGAGGCATATTGGGAAAGTGCGTTATCAACGATAAAACATAGTAATGATTTAAATCCATTGCTGAGTAAGGCAATACCCCTTGACGAGGTGAAAGAATTAGCACAGCCAGTGGAGACAGTGCTAATTTTAACTGGAGACATATATCAGCAGTTAAAGATGCTAATAGAGCGAGAGGGGCTAACGTTAAGTGTATTGGTACAATTTGCCTGGCACAAGTTGATCCAAACTTATACCCAAGATAGCCAAACCATTGTAGGGACAACGTTATCGGGACGTGATATACCCGTTTCTGGAATAGAAGAAAGTGTGGGCCTTTATATTAATACATTGCCGTTGGTTGTGACGTGGAGCAATGATGTGACGGTGCGAGAGCAATTACAAGCGATCCATCAAAGTATTATGGATTTAAATAGTCATGGGTTTGTTAACCTAGTGAATTTACAGCGCGAAGGTAGGCGGTTATTTCATAGCTTATTAGTATTTGAAAATTATCCTATGCCGGAAAACGATGAGTGTAAGGGTCTATTAACACCAATTGTGCGTGAATCGGTAGAGAAGTTAGATTATCCATTAGGCCTTACAGCTTATGAAGTGGATGATGCATTACATATCTGCTTAAAATATGATGAAGTTCTTCTTAGCCAGACGTTAGCGCGGCAGCATTTAGGTAAGCTAAAACTGATATTAGCATCATTGCCGAAAATGTTGGGTGCACCGCATCATGCGATGAACCTATTAACAGAGGCAGAATATCAACAAATCGTTTGTGGTTGGAATCAAATGGAAAAGGCTTGTTCAAACGACAAAACCGTTTATCGGTTGTTTCAAGAACAAGTAAAGAGAACTCCGAACAATACAGCTATTGTGTTTGAAGATAAGACACTAAGTTACCAAGAGCTTAATGAAAAGAGTAATCAATTGGCGCGTTATATTCGCAAACAGTACCAACATAAAACGAATTCTACTCTTAAGCCTGATGCATTGATTGCATTATGTTTGGAACGAAGCTTGGACATGGTAATTGGAATTCTAGCCGTGATGAAAGCTGGTGGTGCATACGTACCAATCGGCT
>JAJFJO010000429.1 GCA_021774015.1 Gammaproteobacteria bacterium | reverse complement strand
ACGACATTATCAGGTGGTGAGGCGCAGCGTATAAAGCTGTCACGTGAATTATCGCGACGCGACACAGGGAATACATTGTATATTTTGGATGAACCAACGACGGGTTTACACTTTCATGATATCAAGCAACTGCTAGGTGTTCTGATGCGCTTAAGAGATCATGGCAATACGATTGTTATCATTGAGCACAACCTGGATGTCATTAAGGTGGCTGATTGGATTGTTGACATCGGCCCTGAAGGTGGCGATGGTGGCGGGCAGGTTATTGCGACGGGCACACCTGAAGCGGTTGCTAAAAATAAAAAATCACATACAGGCCGATTTTTAAAACATCTTTTGTCGTAATGTATTGCATAGGTTGTGCCTTATGAAATTTTACATTAACACTCCAAATGTGCCAAGGATACGCTGAATGCAGTCCATTGAGATGCCTTATTGTGATAGCGAGTGTTATTTTTCCCGGCTTAAAAATATTAAGCGCGTGTTTTTAGACAGTAGCCTGGAGCATGCGGAGTATGGTCGTTATAGTTTCATTGCATTTGATCCTGTTTATGTGCTGACGTATTTTGAACATGGGCGCTTGTATAAAGATAACGATTTAATCCATACCCATAATATTTTTGATTACCTTAATAAATTGTATGATTCTATCGCTTGTGAAGCAGATGACACGCTTCCTCCTTTTCAAGGTGGGTTGGCGGGTAATTTTTCATATGATTTTGGTCGAGAGATTGAAGTGTTACCTGAATGCTCTCAAAAGGATATTGATTATCCTTTGTTTCAATTAGGTTGTTTTGATGTCGTGTTGAGCTTCGATCACTTGAGGAAAAAAGCGTGGTTAATCTCTACAGGAATTCCAGAAAGTGATAGCGCATTAAGAGAAAAACGAGCGGCTGAGCGCCTGCAGTGGGCGTGCAAACTACTCGATGGGTGTTGGAAGGATGAAGATCTAGGGGTAATAGCCTCTAGTGCAGATACTGATGAGCATGATCTGTCAGAAGTGCTAAGTGATGTCACAAAATCAGAATATATGGATGCAATTAAAAAGGCGAAACATTATATTTTGGACGGAGATATTTTTGAGGTTAATCTGTCACAGCGTTTTACCTGTACTAAACCTGTTGAGTTAAAAGTATCAGATATTTATACGCGCTTAAGGACTATAAATCCCGCCACTTTTTCATCGTTTGTTGACTTGGGTGGCTCTATAATAGCCTCAGCCTCACCAGAGCGTTTTTTAAAATTGAATAATGGTGTTATAGAAGCGCGGCCCATTAAAGGGACTCGCCCTAGAGGTGAAACGGCTTTAGAAGACGAGCAATTAAAAAATGAATTATTGCAAAGCCAGAAAGATATTGCAGAAAATACGATGATCGTTGACTTGATGCGTAATGATTTATCGCGCGTTTGTCAGGCACATTCTATCGATGTGCCTCAATATTGCGGATTGGAATCTTACAAGAACGTACATCACTTAGTCTCTGTTATTCGCGGTATTTTAAGAGATGATGTCACGCCGTTTGATGTATTGCGAGTGACATTCCCGGGTGGTTCAATCACCGGCGCGCCTAAAATTCGAGCTATGGAAATTATTGATGAGTTAGAGCCAACACGCCGCGGACCCTACTGTGGTAGTGTAGGTTATATTAGCAGCACGGGCGATATGGACCTGTCGATTTTAATTAGATCGTTTGTTATTACTGATAACTTTATTACATTTCAAACTGGCGGTGCGATTGTTTTAGATTCTGAGCCTGAGCAAGAGTATGAGGAAGCATTAATTAAGGCGACTGGACTAATGAATACGATTAAGGAATTAAGTTGTGATACTGCTTATTGATAACTACGATTCCTTTGTTTATAACCTGGCTCGTTATGTCACCAACCTGGGTTTTGAAACACGAGTATGTAGGAACGATGCAATGTCTCTTGATGTGATTGAAACGTTGTCACCGACTCATATTGTTATATCACCGGGCCCATCTACACCTGATAATGCAGGAATAACTTTAAACGTTATTAGGCGGTTTTCAGGCATTATACCTATTTTAGGCATTTGTTTGGGTCATCAAGCGATTGGGCAAGCTTTTGGTGGGAAAGTGGTGCGTGCTAAAAAACCGATGCACGGCATGGCATCGAATATACTCCATCACTCCAAAGGACTTTTTAATAATCTACAGAATAATTTTACTGCGGCAAGATATCATTCTTTGGTTGTAGAGAAGGAGTCACTGCCTTCTGTGTTGCAGGTGGATGCACAGAGCGAAGAAGGTGAAATAATGGCATTGAGCCATGTTGAGCATGCAACTTATGGTCTGCAGTTTCATCCGGAGTCGATATTGTCTGAACATGGGCAGCATATGATTGCCAACTTCGTTAATACTTAGTTAATAAAAAGAAGGTCGATCTGTGGGTGGCTTTGAGCCGTATGTGTCAGCATAGCTGCTGTTTCTTTGATGTTGAATAATACTTTAGATAAATTAAATTGTGGTGAGCCTGGAAAAGTATAGCATTGAGGTGTAGGTGGATTGGTTAAATGTGGTGATTCAAATGTTGCCACGTGTCATGTAAAATATTAAATTCAAATGAAATCAACGCATTATAATTTCAATAAAAGTTCCAAAAATTGTGATAAAATGATTTTCATGGCTAATGCGATGTGATTGTTTTATGAGTGGATTTGCGAGATGCAGTTGAGGTTGCCTTATGATAATAGAACGAGAGCAGTTTACTAATCTTTATCAGTATAACTACAACATACAAGAAGAAGTTTTTTCTATTTATAAACCCTTTCTTGAGAAGATTGGCATTACCTTTTTTGCGCATACTAATGTTAGCTATGAACTAAAAGTTTCTGGTGTCGTTTCCGATACGGATTTTGCTATTTTTTGGTGTGAAAATGATTATCTTTTCCCTATTCTTAGCCCTCCAGGCTTTTTGCTGGCTCGTGATTTGCAAGGCCTGTTCCCCAAAGAAAAAGAAGATAAACTTTTAGAAAGATTTGGTATTGCTCATACATTATTTTATATTAAAAAAAATAAAGATGATGTTGATGTATTTGTGATAGGTGGGGATATTGATAATAAATCAGTTATAAGTAACTATATCAACCATGCCCAATATATTGAGAAATTTATTTTGCATTTTGCTGAAGTCACTAGCGCGTTAATGTTTAAAGCAAAAAATCATGCTTTCAAATATGGGTTGCAAGCGTTTCCCAATATGGAGCTGAATTTACAGCTTGCTATGCAATTTCCCAATTTGGTAAACGATATTATTATCCCGGAAGATTTTTCCGTTGAAAAAAAACAGCTGCTATCTTTATCTCCAAGAGAAATACAGTGTTTAATGTCAGCCTCTGAGCTTAACACGGCAAAAGAAACGGCTAAAAAATTAGGACTTTCTTATAGAACTGTTGAGGCGTACTTTGAAAGCATTAAAACAAAGCTTAATTGTACGAGCAAACGAGAAACAGTTGAATTTTTCACTCACCATGTGAATAGCTGATTTTAAGCTAACTATAAGCAACTGAAATGCACGGATTTGCACGCAAGATTAAGCAAGGGCGATGAGATAAATTGTGCAAGATTTACTGCGTAGGACTTTTCAGTAAATCATGATTGAGAATTGCAGTTAAGAAAAATTTTTAAATTATTAACATGATCCTCCACTGTTGCTGGAGAGATATTTAAGTAGTCCGCGTTTTTTTTTCACCATACCCCACAATAAATAGTTTAAGCAATTGCTCTGATGCGAGGTTGATACTCAGTATGAAAGCAGGTGTTTTTCGGTTTTTGAGCCAATATGGTAGTCAATACGGTATCGGCAACATTTTGTACTAAGTTATTGTTAGCTTCAAGATTTATGTCGGGTTTTGACAGAACCTTTAAAGTTTATGGAGTTATTACAATGAATTATGAAGAACAAGATGATAATGGAGCTGGAGCTGAGTCGTTTGCGGAAGATGATGCTCTCTTAGTTGGGGGTAGAGGATCTGTTAGTGGAGGGGTTAAAAGTGCTGCTGATGATGAATGTTCAGGCTCTACTGACAGTAAACGCTCAAAAGAGGAAGAGATCCTTGCCTGGCAAGCGTTGCTTGCTTGCCCGACCGCTGTTCTTGCTTCGTTGGGGCATGGCGCGATTGCAGCCTCTGAAATATTTAAGCTGTTTAATGTTGGTGATAAAGTTCCCCTAGTGTGGACGTGGGTCTTTGCATTTTTCACATCAATTAGCTATCGAAGTTTAGAAATGTACGAGAATAGAGAGTTTATTGAAGACCTGAATAATGACCTAAAGAAGCCGGGAGTCTCAATGGGGAAATTAATGATTGAGGCGCTTAAAAAAACTCCTTATTCTCTTTGCCTGTTTGTTCTAGGTTCAGTAGTTGATGGAATAGTTGCTTTTGATAGCACGAATGAACTAAATGGCACCAAATTTGAACATGGTGTATCCGTGCCAACAGCTGTTTCAGCTGCGCTGGCATCTGCTATTGGTATTTCTTCGCTTTTTCAATTTTTCATAGTGGAGGGCACGAAGGGAAGAGAGCACATAGGTTGGTTTGGAAAAGACCTTTTTAAACCAGAAAGAGATTATTTAGGAAAACAGCATCTTTCATGGAAAACGATGTCAAAGTCACAACGGTTGAGGAATAGCCCGCGTTTTCTTATCGTAAATTTTGTTGCTTTGATTGGTTCACTGTCGATTGCCGCATTAGCTTTCAATAGCATACGGAGTACATTAAAATCTTTAGGGGGCGTTGACCCGGACACTCTAGGTTCGTATATGCCATCGGCGATAGGGGCTCTCATTTATTTGTTAGCGGACTTTTCGCTTTATGGCTATGAGTTTAAAGAGTTTATCTATGGTTTTTCCCGAGAAAAATTACATTGCAGTGGTGAGGGAATAATACCAGCAATACTTTTTATCCCAAGCTCACTCGCGGTTACCTTGGTTATTATGGGGGCTGGTAATGAATTTATCGAATCCATGTTTTTTTGTCAAAATGAAGAAAATTGTGGTGGTGATGATTTTAAGGTTTTAAAATCTTTTTGGTTGATGCCACTCATTTTGGCGGGCCTTATACGAGGAGGCGCCTCCTATGTCACTGAGGGTGGGAGGTTTATTGATACCTGTACGAAAAAAATTACGTACAGTGACGAGAAGTATCTTACAGTTTTAGGAAAAATTACATCCTCAGTGGCACAATTTTTTATATTTATTGCAACAAAAATTCTTTTAGAGCTAACCCATCCAGAAGATGTTACACGCTCTGCTGTGTTTACCTTCGCATTACCTGCATTTTTTAACGATCAATATGCAAGTGTTGAATCTTCGTACGATTCTCGGAAAACTATGCCCGACTCTCTAGTTTTATCTGTGATATATCGAATTTTAATTTTTGGGTCCTTGACTGGTATTGGTTTTGGTCTTCAGTCGCTCATAGAATTAATTGATGGATTGGATCGTAGTGTTGGGGTTGATGTGCTTATCTGGTCTGATATTTTTAGTGCAGTATTCACTGCAGCAGTTGCAGTTGCGATAAAATGTGCTTGGAATTCACACTATCTAAAGGCAGAGGGTCGGATGCAAGAGAGGGGATGGCGCCCCTCTTTCTTTAATGCCAATCCGGAGAGAGCATCGGGAAGCTCAGCTGCTGTGAGATCGGAACCCCCCTCCTACGGAACCTGTCGTTCTCCTATGTCAGTATGAAGTTGCCGCCATTAATTAACCCCCAGGGGCAAATGGAGATGGAATGAATGGCACATCTATGCTGGTATGGGGGGTGGTGTTGAGGTAGGGCGCTTTCTAGTCAGATCAATTTAACTCAAATTGATTTAAGTTAAATTGATTTGAGTTTATGTTGAATTAAATTATATTAACCTCAGACTCCAGCTGGATATTAAACTTCTCTAAAACCGATTCCTGAATGTCTTCAGATAATTTTTTAATACTAATGCCATCCGCATTATTGTGGTTTACGATAACTAACGCTTGTTGTTCGTGCACACCGGTATCGCCACACCGCTTGCCTTTCCAGCCGCACTGTTCAATGAGCCATGCGGCTGGAATTTTGATGGTGTTGTCAGTGATAGAGTGGTGGGGAATATCTGAATATTGTTGTTTAATTATTTCAAGCTGTGTTTGTGAAATGATTGGGTTTTTAAAGAAACTGCCCGCATTGCCAATTTTTTTGGGATCGGGAAGTTTTTGTTGGCGCAGTGAAATCACAGCATCGCTAATAGCGCGTATGCTAAGATCTTTAATGTTCATTGTATCTAGCATTTTTGTGATGGCGCCATAGCTGGTGTTAAATATTGGTTGTTTGTTAAGGCGTAAGGTTACTGTTGTAATAACAAATTGATTTTTACATTGACGTTTAAACACACTATCGCGATAACCGAATTTGCAGCTGCTATTATCAAATTGTTGCGAGATTCCACTTTTAATCTGAATTGCGTTCAGTGTGTCGAAGCAGTCTTTGATCTCAGTGCCATACGCGCCAATGTTTTGCATCGGGGCAGCTCCAATTGTGCCAGGAATTAGTGATAAATTTTCAATGCCTGCATAGTGATGATCGATGCAGTACATCACAAAGTCATGCCAATTTTCACCCGCGCCGACGTTTAGCCAGACATGATCGTTATCTTCTTTAATGGTTTTTATGCCTAGAATATTATTTTTGATCATTAAGCCCGGGAAGTCTTGGGTAAACAGTACATTGCTACCACCACCCAATATCATTTTTGGTGTCTTTTGCCACTGGGGTTCTTGTAATAGTGCCTGCAGCTGAGTTTCAGAGGTAATTTCGGTATAGTGCGCAGCCTGTACATCAACACCAAAGGTGTTCAAGGCTTTTAATGAGTAATCTGTCTGGATCTTTAGGTCTTTCATGTGTTTAGTATAACAGTTTGTTCTATTAAGCCCAATTAGACAGTCTATGTTTTTGTGTGAGCTAGGATTTCCCTATAAATTCACATACAATACCGCCTTTGAGAGTCAATAAGGTAGGTTATCGCATGAGTCAATTTAAGAATGATCGGTTTATCAAGGCGTTATTGCGAGAGCCCGTAGATCGCACACCGGTATGGTTGATGCGCCAAGCAGGGCGATACCTACCAGAATATCGTGAATTACGCAGCCAAAAGCCGAGTTTTGTTGAGTTTTGTAAGTCTCCAGAGCTAGCCTGTGAAGCGACATTGCAGCCGTTAAGGCGCTATGACCTGGACGCTGCGATTGTATTTAGCGATATTTTAGTGATCCCAGAAGCGATGGGTATGCATCTTGAGTTTGTGAATAATGAAGGCCCTGTGTTTAGAGACCCAATACGAAGCGCAACTGATCTGAGTCGTTTGAAGGATATTACTCCTGAGGTTGATTTAGATTACGTGCTAGAGACAATTACCAAAGTGACGCATGAGCTCAATAATGATTTACCTTTGATTGGTTTTGCTGGCAGCCCATGGACGGTTGCTACGTATATGGTTGAAGGTGGTGGAAGCAAAATGTTGCGTATGATTCGATCGATGTTATATCGTGAACCGGAAATACTCGAACAATTACTAGAAAAAATTACCACAGCGACGATTGCTTATTTGAGTGCGCAGGTAAAAGCAGGCGCGCGTGCATTAATGGTGTTTGATACGTGGGGCGGTGTGTTATCAACAGAGGCATATCAACAGTTTTCATTACGTTATATGCAACGTATTGCAGAGCAAGTGACGCGAACGATAGACGGGCACAAAATTCCCTTAATCTTTTTTACTAAAAATGGTGGTCAATGGTTAGAGCTTATTGCCGACTCTGGTTGTGATGGTGTTGGTCTTGATTGGACGATGAATATAGCCGATGCTAGAGCACGTGTGGGTGATAAAGTGGCGTTGCAAGGTAATTTAGATCCATATTTATTATTTGCATCTCCAGATCGGATTAAGCAAGAGGTTCGGCAGATTATCGAATCGTATGGTAAGGGTAGTGGGCATGTGTTTAATTTGGGTCATGGTGTGGATAAAGACACACCGCCAGAACACGTTGCTGCTTTAGTTGAGGCCGTTAAAGACTATGGAACGATAAGCGCATGACACAACATCAACCGATTGTCATTGTTGGAAGTGGTTTAGCAGGTTATATGGTGGCGAAAGAATTTCGCAAGCTGGATACCGATACCCCTTTAACTATTGTTACAGCAAGTGATGGGAGTTTTTATTCAAAGCCCTTGCTATCGACAGCGTTAACCAATGAACGCACGCCAGAAGCTTTAGTGGTAAGCACGGCAGAAGATATGGCACAGCAATTAGATGTGACTGTTTTAGTAAAGCATATGGTTAATAAAGTCGATCCTGAGCACCGGCAATTGCAGTGTCGTTACAATGATAACGATGTCACCATTGAGTTTTCACAGTTAGTATTTGCTTGCGGTGCAGATAAGGTTAATATCACTTTAGAAGGTGATGCTGTTGATGCGATTCAATCTGTGAATGATTTGCATGACTATCGCGATTTCCGTCAGTGGCTCGAAGGCAAGCAGCGTATTGCTATGTTAGGTTCAGGTCTGGTGGGTTGTGAATTTACAAATGACCTTATTAATAAGGGTTATAAGGTTGATATCATCGCGCCAGAACAACATCCTTTAGCGAGCTTGGTGCCACAACCTATCGGTGATCAACTCATTAAAGCGTTTAAAGAGCAGGGTGTTAACTGGCATATGGGTCGATTTGCATCGCAGGTTGATTGCAAAGATAACGGCTATACAGTGACGTTATCGGATGATTCTAGTGTCGAAGTCGATGGTGTCTTTAGCGCGATTGGTTTGCGCCCTCATATTAAACTTGCGCAAACAGCGGGTATTGAAACGCGCCATGGTGTTGTTGTTAACCGTTGGCTGCAAACAAATGTTCGCAATATTTTTGCGTTAGGTGATTGTGCTGAAGTTGACGGCACCATTAAACAATATGTCGCGCCTATTTTGCAGTGTGCACGCGCACTTGCAAAAATTCTGGCTGGCGGCAAAGACCCTGTTCATTATCCACCAATGCCAGTTGTTATTAAAACACCTGCATGCCCGATTGTTTCTTCACCGCCACCTATTCATGTGCAAGGGCAGTGGCATATTGAAGGTGAGGCAGGTGATTTGCGTGGTTTATTTCATGATGAAGAAGGTCAGCTGCGTGGTTTTGCCTTAGTGGGCACAACTGTTCGTGATAAAATGGCTTTGGCGAAGCAGTTGCCTTTGGTGTTTGAAGAGTAG
>JAJFJO010000428.1 GCA_021774015.1 Gammaproteobacteria bacterium | reverse complement strand
GCTGTTTTTCAACAAAGTGCGTTGGCTGCAGATAAAGTTCAATTTTCTTTTCCATTTACACTGCAATGTGGCAACGTCGACAGCCAGTGTTCTGCGCCACCTAAACAGCCAGCTTCAATTTCTTTTAGCTCAATAAAAAATACGAGCGGGGCTGCTGTTACTTTTAGTTATAAAGGAGTTTCTAAGGCTATCGGGAAAAACTCGAGTACCCGAATTCCACGAGTACTTTTATCTAAACTAAACAAAGGGGTTGGTAAAGCAATAAATAACGGCCCCGCCCAGGGTGAAATTAATGGCTGGTTGTTTAATTGGGATGGTCAATCTTATAACCTTGTGTTGTCACTAAACCTTAATGCTGATGTTTGCACAGTAAAAAAAGGAGAAGTGCTGTGTCCGGTTGTTCCTGCCTTGGTGAATTTGAAAAAAATGCAGTGCACAATAAGCTGGCATGGACATGGCTTTCAAAATAATTGTGGGCAGCTGCTTACACCCCAAACCATTTTACAAATTTTTGAGGGTATTGTTGGTAATAGTTGAATATTTGGCTTGTTTTTATAGGCCTTAAGATGAAAGTGTACCGATGCAGCATTCGTTTGTATCTTTAAAAATCTTTCCGCAGTGCGGCAGACAGCCTTTTTGATGAAAAGTAAACTAAGAGAATTAGCTAAATAGCACCCTAAAGCAACATGTTCGCTTGGTTCTATATTTGTATAACCCGCATTTTAAGTTATACTTATATATAACAGAGAGGAGGGTGAAAGAATGACTAGAATAGCAATACGCAAATCGGGTGGGGCAAATATAATTAGTGTTCCCAAGGCTATTTTAAAAATATTAGGCTTGCATACAGGCTCAACAGTTGATTTAAAGGTGGAAGATAGCAAAATTATTCTTTCCCCAGTTAACGAAACTCTAACCTTGGAAGACTTGATAGCAGATAGCCCTAAAGGAAGTTTGGCAATGTCCGAGGAAGATAGAGAGTGGCTTGATGAAAAGCCACAAGGAAAAGAGGAGAAATTTTAGTGGCTTATATTCCAGATCAGGGAGATATAATATGGCTCAACTTTGATCCAAGTAGTGGTAATGAAATAATTAAAAAACGACCTGCATTTGTTATTTCGCGTAGATTATTTAATGAGAATGTAGGGATGGCGATTGTTGCACCTGTAACAAGCACTCTGCGTGGAAGTAAGCTTGAAATAGTGTTATCGGAGACAACAAAAATACAGGGTGCAATACGTATATCTCAATTAAAATCATTGAATTTTAAAGCGCGTAAAATTAAGTTCATTGAAAAAGCACCTGCAGATCTCATTAAAGATGTGTGTGCTATAGCGCAGGTTATTGTGAGTTGAAAATGGGCGCCTGCCAGGTCCAGAATTGATCTTTCTCTTAACTTATGATTATATGCAACCTAGTTTGTTATTTATCTGAAATCATAAAAGCTGTTCTGGAGAATTTGCATATGAAAAACAACACGTTAAAACTTATTTCTCAACTGGGATTGATGGCTTTAGCCTCAGCAGTTTGTTTGTCTGCCTTTAGTGACCATACTTGCAGCTATGCGAATAAGCATACAGACCGGTATGGAACTTGTATAACACGAGAGTCTACTGGTCACACATTAAAAGGGCTTGAAACAAAAGGATGGGCATACTACTGTACACCAGATCATCCATACCTTATTGGTTTTGAAAATGATTCCTCTAATGGAGTATGGCAAATGTCCAGCTCTTTTTTTGTTGGTAATCGAGATAAGTTATCTGCGGAATATACAAACTGGAATCTAGGGAAAAAACATTTTGGTGAAAAATGGTATTGCACGGCGAAGCGTTACGACCCTTGTAAATATGGTTGTGATGAAGGTCTTTAAGTAAGTATAAGAAGCAGTCACTCTAGCTAGTACTGCTTTTTTATATTGTTGTGTAAGGAAACCACCGTATCTAGCACTTCCGATAAGGAAGATTATCGGAAGTGCTGGGTTTGAATATAGGTACTCTTAGTATTCCCTTCGGCCTTCCTGCGTCTTAGGTCTGCTGTAGACTTCATATTAGAATATGCTATCATCCTTTTGAAAAATAATGAGGCATCAGTTGAAAGAATTAAGCAAGGTGAAGGTAATAGAGGCCCTTCCGGAACTGCTTTTATTCTGGGGGTATTTATGCTGCGTCGGGCGATCTGGATAATGATGTGTTAGCTCAGAAAGATATACAATGCGCCCGCACATTAACCAGCCAGCGAAGCTCTTTTCTAGCAAGTGGTATCTCAAAAAACTTAGATGAACTCTCAAATGCGCTTGATAGACGTGCTGGATCGAGTAACAGAGCTAAGCTGTAATAAAAGAGTCGTAGTCAATGAGTTTACGTGGCAACCACAGACTCTAGCGTCTGATACTCATCGTTCTCAAATGAATAAGTGAGTATCTCCCCTTCTTTGATGTCAAAGAACCAAAGATGAATCGCTAATTTATTTTGCTCCACACGTTCTTTTATCCACGGGAAGGATAGTGCATTTGTATAAGAACATTTTAACGCTTCTTTAGCAGCATCATTGTGATGTTGCTGATGTGATACATGATCACCGAGGTGAGAAACCCAATCTGAAATAAAGTCGTTTTGTGTGAGTGCTTCTTTATTTAGTAATCCTTGAATTCCACCACACTCACTGTGCCCCAAGATAATTAAGTGTTTTACATTAAGATAGCAAACACCATATTCCAAGGCGGAGCTCGTACCGTGATGAGCCATATCGGTTTCATACGGCGGTACGATATTAGCAACATTACGTGCAACAAATAATTCACCAGGGTCGCATTGCATAATAAG
>JAJFJO010000427.1 GCA_021774015.1 Gammaproteobacteria bacterium | reverse complement strand
CGGCGGTTCTATTCGTATTAAAAATGTTGCATTGCACAAAGCGGCGTTTAAATTTTTAGGGATCAGCGAAGAATTGGCACAAGAACAGTTCGGTCATTTATTAAAAGCGCTGCAGTGTGGTGCACCCCCGCATGGCGGCATTGCGTTTGGTTTAGATCGCATTGTGATGGTAATGACAAATACCCTGTCTATTCGTGATGTTATTGCATTTCCGAAGACATCCACTGCGCAGTGTCCGTTAACAAATGCGCCTGCTAAAGTTGCGATGGAACAACTGCGTGAGCTGGGAATAAAATTGTCACGACCGGAGTGATGTTCAATAGCATTTAAAAACGCCGAAGGCGTATAACCCGCAAAACCTGGGCTTAAGGAGCGCAGCGACGCAAGCCTAGGTAAGGTGCCACCTCGTAATTATAAGCCCCGAAGAGGCGTAACCCTTAGCACTGTATCAATATCTTTATGCTTTCACACAATGTCACCAGCAAGTGGCCTAGCAACTCATTGTTATAAAAAGAATTTTTACTAAATCCAGCATCCCAACTCCCCCCATATGCTATAGTTTCTCATGAGACAACAACAGCATGTGGTGCTAAGTGAGAAGAATTATAAAAGAACGATTATCAACACGATACAACATAAGAAATTACCCACATTATTTCCGGTTTTTGTCACCCCTCATTTTTAAATTTTCCGTATATTCAACGCTGAATTTAAATGCATTCCAATTTCCTGCGACCCCAAAACTTTCCACAACTTTGGCTTTATCAATTGCCATTTAATGGACGGCACTTACAGGAGTTTCGCTACCTTAGCTCTCTCTGGTGAAAGCCAGAGAGAGTGCCTTTAACCCAAAGTAAGTATCGAATATGCAGCGGCTGAAGGGAGGCTCCGCGGCCTCTTAAGAATCCCCACGCGTTATGTTATGATACCCGCTTTCATTATCTTGATGAGAGAGGGACATGGCAGGACATAGTAAGTGGAGTAATATTCAACACCGCAAAGGCGCACAAGACGCTAAACGTGGCAAATTATTTACCAAATTAATCCGTGAAATCACCGTAGCTGCAAAAATGGGTGGCGGCGATTCTGACGCTAATCCTCGTTTGCGCGCAGCTATCGATAATGCACTCTCCAACAATATGACCAAAGATACCATTAACCGTGCAGTCACTCGTGGCGCTGGTGGTGGTGAAGGTTCCGACATGGTCGAAATTCGCTATGAAGGCTATGGACCAAATGGTGTTGCTGTCATGGTCAACTGCTTAACCGATAATAAAAATCGAACCGTTGCGGAAGTGCGCCACGCATTCACCAAGTGCGGTGGAAATTTAGGCACAGATGGGTCGGTTTCTTATCTCTTTAGCAAAATTGGTTTAATCACCTTTAAAAATGGCGCTGATGAAGAACAAGTCATGGAAGCTGCACTGGAAGCCGGCGCAGATGATGTTGCGACCAATGAAGATGGCAGCATCGATGTCACCACAAACCCTGATGATTTTCTTAATGTAAAAGAAGCAATGATTGCAGCAGGTTTAGAGCCTGAGCATGCAGAAGTTACTATGATCGCCTCAACTGAAGTTGCTATCGATTCCGAAGACGACGCCACAAAAATGATCCGCTTATCGGATATGCTAGAAGATTTAGATGACGTGCAAAATGTATATACTAACGCCGATATTAGTGATGAAATTTTAGAGAAGCTTTAACCGGTTTCTCTACAAAATTACACGTTTAACGCAGCCACTGAAAACTCAATATCAAATGGCTGATCTAAACCAGCAACAGCCACTTTGCCTTGCTTGGGGTAAATAATGTATTTTAGATGTTGAAATAATTCTGGATCACTCAAAACAGACTCACGAAAAATATTAATATTAATACCACCCGGTCGACGTACTGATGACGATAAAACACCTGGCATACCATAACGTTGCAATTGGTTACCCACTTGATGGGTAAACTTATAATCATCCGCTAAAACACCAGGAAATTCGCCAGCCTTTTGCGTTAAATCAATTAAAATAGTGTCGCAAAATACATTAAACACACTACGTTTTCGCATAATTTTATGTTCGTTTGCAACACCCTTCTCAGAAAATACAAACCGCAGCATGTGGTAGACCGTTTCATAACCGTAAAAAAGACTATAGGGGTTAAACACTAGCAGAAGCCAGGCCTAAAAGCGCTCAAGAAACGCGATCAACCACGTTTTCTAGGGTCATGCCCCGCTTAATCTCGAAGTTCAATATGAAGCTTTTTACCGATAACGTTTGCCGCGCGCACAAGTGTTTGCAGGGTTACGGATGTATTCCCAGGATCAAGCAAACGCTCTAATGCCGCACGGCTAGTATGCATTTTACCCGCCATTTTTGTTTTATTCATTTGTTGCTCTTGCATCACTTTCTTAATTTTAAAAGCAATCACACGTTTAACAGCAGTAGCTTCAACTTCAGCTAGCAGACCTTCTTCTTCTAAAAAATTGTCGAGTGTAGAACCTTTATGCTGATTGCTCATATTTCACCTCATTTTCTGATAGGTAGATCTTTTTTCTCTCTAGCGCTAATGACAATTCATATCTTGGTGTCTTTTGTGATTTTTTAACAAATCCATTCACTAACACCATGGCACCTTCATCCATAAAAAAAAGTATCCTTACAC
>JAJFJO010000426.1 GCA_021774015.1 Gammaproteobacteria bacterium | reverse complement strand
TGTTGAAATTCCTTTGGCACATATTTCATGAGTTTGTCTTCTACATCCAAAACTGTTTTACCCGGTGCGATTTTCGTGCGATTTGAAACGCGGAAAATATGTGTATCTACTGCAATAGTAGCCTGTCCAAAAGCGGTATTTAAAACCACGTTCGCTGTTTTGCGGCCGACGCCAGGTAGTGCCTCTAATGCTTTGCGGTCAGCAGGAACCTCGCCATCATGATGTTCTAACAGCATGCGACAAGTTTTGATAATATTGGTTGCTTTGGTGTTAAATAGCCCAATAGTTTTAATGTATTTTTTCAATCCGCTTTCGCCAAGTTTTAAGATTTCTTCGGGTGTGTTGGCCACTTTGTATAATGTACGGGTGGCTTTGTTAACACTCACATCTGTTGCTTGTGCGGATAGCACTACCGACACTAATAATTCAAAGTTGCTGGAGTATTCAAGTTCGGTTGTTGGTTTAGGGTTGTTGGCCTGCAAGCGTTCGAATAATTCTTGGCGCTTTTGTTGGTTCATAAAGCCTATTCCTTTTTAGCTTTTGCGCGCGCTACTGCTTCAGCAATCGCATTCTTACGCGCACTTAAAGTGGGCTGGGTTGCTTGTGATAATTTTGCTTTGACATGCTTGTCGCGTTGCTCCTGGGTGTCGCGTGCAAGGCGCTCTTGATGCCATTGGTAGCGTGTGCGAGATTGATCTGCCATTAATGCTATTGCATCTTCATTGCTGTCATCGACTTTAATCATATCAATGCAATCAACAGGACAGGGGGCGATACACAGTTCGCAGCCGGTGCAATCTTTATTAATCACCGCGTGCATTTGTTTTGAAATTCCTATGATTGCATCAACTGGACAAGCTTGAATGCATTTGGTGCAGCCGATACATTCATCTTCACGAATCACGGCAAGCATCGCCGGTTTGTGTTTTTCTTGCATGCCAGCAACATAGGGTTGATAATCTTGATTTAATAATTCACCTAATGCTTTTAAGGTTTTAATTCCACCCGGCAAGCATTTATCAATGTGCTCATTATTATTAGCGATAGCCTGTGAATAGGCGCGACAATCTGGGTATTCACACAAGCCACACTGAGTTTGTGGTAACAAAGCATCGATAGTATTTTCAAGGTTATTGTGCTTTTTCATGTTCTTCTACAGTGACCAATGCGGCGATTTGTTCTGGTGTAATGCGTTGCATTAGTGGTTTAAATTTGTTGATCTTGTGATGTAGCAGTGGTGATTGTGCATTACTCCATTGTAGACTATCAATATTTAAAAAATTGACTACCTTGTCAGCGGTTTGCGGCAAGATTGGACTTAGATAAATCGTTAGTAAACGAAACAAGTTTAATCCTTGAGTGCAAATCAACTGCACTTCTTGTTCCTTGCCTTCTTCTTTCGCCAAACTCCAAGGTTTGTGATAATCGATATATTGATTTGCACGATCGGCTAGCGCCATGATGTCACGGACTGCGCGGTTGTAATCTAAGCCTTCAAAACTTTTAGCAATCGATTCACTTTCAGCAGAAAAGCTATTAAATAATTCTGCATCATGCAGTGTGTCAGCTAGCATGCAATCAAATTTCTTGGTAATAAATCCCGCGCAACGGCTAGCGAGATTGACGTACTTGCCGACCAAGTCAGAGTTAACACGCAGCATAAAATCTTCGAGATTTAAATCGATGTCTTCTACTTGAGCATTGAGCTTGGCGGCATAGTAATAACGAATATATTCCGTGGGTAGAATGTCTGAGTATTCTTTTGCGCTAATATAAGTGCCGCGCGATTTCGACATTTTGGTGCCGTTAATGGTTAAAAATCCATGAACAAAAATCGCATTTGGTAAACGATAATGTGCACCCTGCAACATGGCAGGCCAAAATAATGCATGAAAATACACAATATCTTTGCCGATAAAATGGTAGAGCTCGGTTTTACTGTCTTTATTCCAGTAGTGATCAAAATTGATGTCGTTACGTTGTGTGCATAGGTTTTTCAGGCTCGCCATATAACCAATCGGCGCGTCGAGCCACACATAAAAATATTTCCCGGGTGCATTTGGAATTTCAAAACCAAAGTAAGGTGCATCACGCGAAATATCCCATTGTTTTAAGCCTTCATCAAACCATTCTTGTAGTTTATTAGCGATTTGTGGCTGCAAATGACCACCTTGAATCCACTGCTCCAAAAAAGTTTTATAATTGTCTAAATGAAAAAAATAATGTTCCGATTCTTTTTCAATCGGGGTGGTTCCCGACATAGTTGAAACGGGATCTATTAATTCCATCGGTTGATAGGTTGCACCACAAGACTCACAGTTGTCACCGTATTGATCTTTGGTGTGGCATTTTGGGCACTCACCTTTAATAAAACGATCCGCTAAAAAAATGTTGTCTTGTGCATCATATGCTTGAGTAATCGTGCGCGTGCTAATATCGCCGTTGTCATGTAAACGTTGATACATGATTTTTGATAACTCTTTGTTTTCTGGAGAGTGTGTCGTATAAAAATTATCGTAATCAACAGAGTAATTTGTGAAATCACTGAGGTGATCTGCATGCACTTGTTGGATAAGTTCTTCTGGTGTGATCCCTTTTTTTTCGGCAGATAGCATGATTGCCGTGCCATGCGCATCGCTGCCGCAGATATATAAGCACTTGTGCCCGCGCGATTTTTGAAAGCGCACCCAGATATCGGTTTGAATCGCTTCGACCATATGGCCAAGATGAATAGCTCCATTGGCATAGGGCAGTGCCATGGTGACCATAATATCGCGTTTTTGAGTGGTTGTAGTCATAGGTTATTGCAGTTCCTAGTTTGTTTAAGGGTGTAAGAGTGCACATATTACTCATTTTGCTGGGTTATTGCACCAGTTTCGTTATAATAGCCCAGCAATAATCGTGAAAATAGAGAGATGATGATGCAGGAATTATTGAAGACAATCCAAGTGGTACTTGAATCCCTTACCTTACCGAATACCGGGTTGAGCTTAGCGAACCTTAAAGCCATTAAAACTATTGAAACCAAGGGGCAAGCATTACAGCTATCGCTTAAGTTTGGCCTGCCGATTGAGCACTTTAAAGAGCGGTTGGAGGTGGAGATTCAGCAAGCCGTACTGCTTATCGACCCCAGTCTTACAGTCCAAATTCAGTGGCAGAGCAAAATAGCCGCCCATCAAGTGGTGTCTGGCACCCAGGCAATTCCAAATGTAAAAAACATTATCGCAATCAGCTCGGCTAAGGGTGGTGTGGGCAAGTCCACGACAACAGTGAACTTGGCGCTAGCATTGTCCCAGCAAGGGGCGAAAGTTGGTATCTTAGATGCGGATATTTACGGCCCCAATCAGCCGCATATGCTGGGAACACTGCGGAAACCGGAGGCAACTAAGCAGAAAAAATTCATTCCCGTAGAGGCGCATGGCTTGCAGACGATGTCGATCGGCTATTTGATTGACGCCGAGGCTCCAATGGTGTGGCGTGGCCCGATGGTGAGTCAGGCGCTGCAACAGTTGTTATTTGATACTGTTTGGGGTGAGCTCGACTACTTGCTTATCGATTTGCCGCCAGGTACGGGCGATATTCAGCTAACACTGGCCAAGAAGGTTCCAGTTAGTGGTGCGATTATTGTAACAACGCCTCAAGATGTTGCTTTATTGGATGCCCGCAAGGGTGTCGAGATGTTTCGTAAGGTGAGCGTGCCTGTTCTGGGTGTGGTAGAAAATATGAGCACTCACATTTGTTCACAATGTGGTCATGAAGAGGCATTGTTTGGAAAGCATGGTGGTGAGAAGTTGGCGCAAGCATGCGATGTGCCTTTGTTAGGGCAGTTGCCACTGAAACTAGACATTCGTGAAGCAGTTGATAATGGTCACCCAACTGTTGCAGCAGACCCAACAGGGCAGGTGGCGCAGCTGTATCATCAGATTGGAGTGAAAATGACGGCATACTTAGCTAGGCAAGCGGTCAACTATGCCGTAAAATTTCCAGAAATTGTGGTTGAGCCTAGAGAGCACAGCTGAATAACTTTTAAAAGGAGCAAGCAATGTCAATTAAAGCGGATAAATGGATACGACGAATGGCTGAAGAGCATGAGATGATCAGTCCATTTGAGCCTGGCCAGGTGCGTGAAACAAATAAAGGCAAGATTGTTTCTTATGGCACGTCAAGTTATGGTTACGACGTGCGTTGCTCTGATGAATTTAAAATTTTCACTAATATTAATTCGGCCATTGTGGACCCGAAAAATTTCGACCCCAATAGTTTTTTAGATATTAAAGCTGACGTCTGCATTATTCCGC
>JAJFJO010000425.1 GCA_021774015.1 Gammaproteobacteria bacterium | reverse complement strand
CATCAGCATAAATTTCCAATTCAGGTTTTGTGTTAATCGTCGCCTTTTCAGATAACAGCAAGTTTCGATTGCTTTGGTGTGCAGCCGTCACATTCGCTTGTGGATCAATTAATATTTTGCCATTAAAAACACCCACCGCTGTTCCTGATGCAATACCTCGGTAGTGTTGCGAGCTTGCTGTATGACCAACTTGGTGATGAATATGGCTATGATTATCGATGTGCTGTTGATCATAAGGCAAATACAAACCCAATAATTGGCAATTTGCGCCTTGCTCAGCCAATTGAATATTTAAATCATCACGTGATAGTTTGCCACCTAGCGCAAGATGATAGGTATCTACTTGGCTATCACGACCCTGCCAAATGTTAATCTGTGCAACGTGACTGGCCAGCAAAGACTCATGTTGCAATTTATAATGCTGCAATGTCGCCATTGGTGACACTGACATATCAACAACCACATTATTGAAATACTGCGCACCACATTCCCCACAATATTCTTCAAAAATAATAGCACTGGATTGCTCTTCTAAAACATAATGATGTCGAATGTGCTGCATTACGTTAACAGCCTGCTGCGTGGAAACATGCTGTATCACAATAGGCTTTTCAACATGAACACCCTTTGAAACTCGCAACACAACCCCATCACTTAATAATGCAGCATTTAAGTGACGCATTGATGTGTCCTTGCTAGGCGCAGTTTTAAAAAGCGCGTGTAAACTTTCCGGATCATCATGTAATAATTGCTTTATAGACGTGATAGTCAGTCCCTGCGGTAAATCTGCCACGTCAGATTTATCTGAACAATACACACCATTGATTAGAACGATGCGATAGACACCCTGTAAATCACAATCTTGAATATTAATATCACATGTGCGTTCATTGAGCACTGTAAAATCATCAGATAGTTTTTTATTCAGTGGCGTGTATTTCCAGTCTTCGTTTTTAGACGTTGGCAAACCTAATTGACGATAGTGTTCTGCATGATTATTCTGCCACTCGCGCCACCAAACGGGTTGATCCGATACTTTCTCTGCAACTTGATCAAGAGTGTTTTGAAAAGCAACATTACTCATATTAAACCTCTTGCTTCTCTTCTAATAACCACGCATAACCTTTTTGCTCTAGCTCCAGCGCCAAAGTCTTATCACCAGATTTGATGATCTTTCCATTCGCTAACACGTGCACATAATCAGGCTGAACATAATCCAACAAACGTTGATAATGTGTCACTAAAACAATAGCGCGATTCTCTGAACGCAAGCTATTAACCCCTTGTGCGACCACTTGCAATGCATCGATATCCAAACCGGAGTCTGTTTCATCTAACAACGCTAACTGCGGCTCTAGCATTAGCATTTGCAATATTTCATTGCGCTTTTTCTCGCCGCCTGAAAAACCAGCATTAACCGCACGTTGTAAAAATTTTTCATCCAAACCTAGTGCCTGCATCTTTTCTTTAACCACACCCATAAAATCCATCGCATCTAACTCTAATTCGCCACGTTTTTTGCGGAGGCTATTCATTGCCGTGCGCAAGAAATACATATTATTCACACCTGGGATTTCTACGGGATATTGAAACGCAAGAAAAATGCCTGCTGCCGCACGATCCTCAGGCGCCAATTCCAATAAGTCTTGGTTTTGATAGCTCACACTGCCACTAGTAATGGTATATTCGTCACGCCCTGCCAATATATTAGAGAGTGTGCTTTTACCCGAACCATTTGGCCCCATAATTGCGTGCACCTCACCTGGACTAACATTTAAGTTAATACCTTCCAAAATATTATTGCCATTCACTTTCGCATGTAAATTTTTTATCTGTAACATTGTTTTCTCTTTACGTTAAATGTACCAACCTAACCAACAGCCCCTTCAAGACTGACCTCCATTAATTTTTGCGCTTCAACAGCAAACTCCATGGGCAACTCCTTAAAAACCTGCTTACAAAAACCATTTACGATCATTGACACTGCATCTTCCTCAGAAATACCGCGTGAACGACAATAAAAAAGTTGGTCCTCACCAATTTTCGATGTTGTCGCTTCGTGCTCAACTTGAGCCGATTTATTTTTCACTTCAATATAAGGAAATGTGTGCGCCCCACACGTCCCACCAATTAATAATGAATCACACTGACTATAATTGCGCGCATTCTCTGCCTTAGGCGTAATTCGAACCAGGCCACGATAGCTGTTTTGCCCCTTACCAGCAGAAATGCCTTTAGAAATAATTGTGCTCTTTGTATTTTTACCGATATGAATCATTTTTGTACCCGTATCAGCTTGTTGATAATTATTGGTAAGCGCCACCGAATAAAATTCACCAATAGAGTTATCACCCTGCAAAATAACACTTGGATATTTCCAGGTAATTGCCGAACCGGTTTCTACCTGAGTCCAGGATATTTTCGAATTCACCCCACGACATGCACCGCGCTTTGTTACAAAATTATAAATACCGCCCACGCCATTTTCATCGCCTGGATACCAATTTTGCACGGTCGAATATTTTATTTGCGCGTTATTTAGAGCAACCAACTCTACCACAGCAGCATGCAATTGATTTTCATCACGCATGGGGGCAGTACAGCCTTCTAAATAACTCACATAACTGCCTTCATCGGCAATAATCAAGGTGCGCTCAAATTGTCCGGTATTAGCGG
>JAJFJO010000424.1 GCA_021774015.1 Gammaproteobacteria bacterium | reverse complement strand
CTCACAACATCTTCTTTGGCTCTTTCTGGCGTTTTTGTAGGTGTTGTTTGTGAAGGAGTCGTCGGCTTGGTTGTTCCAGGCTCTTTGCCTTCTACGTTTTTATCGTAAGATTTTGTTTGACGATCAGGAGTCTCTGTTTTGTTATCTCGAGGTTTTGATGCGCTCCTAGAATGTGTTCTTCTAGTTCGTTGACCTCTTTCTTCATGATGAGTGTCATCAGAACTGCGAGGTTTGCCACCGCGTGATCCACGACGTGATCCACCGGCACTGCTTCCTCGGGTGTCACGGCCTCTAGAGTCCTCGCGTGAATCGCTACGGCGACGGGTATCTTGAGCAGAGCGTTTACCACCAGATTGTTGTGATGTTCTTCCTCGGCTTGAAGATGATGGCTTTCTTTGTGATGGTTTTCTAACGGGTTTTTCGGGTGGGGTAGCTGGTGTGCTACCAAACATCGCATCCCACACACGTTTTATAAGGCCACCAGTTGTTAGTGCTGCGGCAGATTTTCGTGGTGCCTGTTCTGGCACTGCATTTAAGAACTCACTGATGGCAGGTTGTTCAGTTTCTACTGTAATAGCTGCTTTTTTACTGCCTTCAGCCTTAGGTGAGCGCATGAGCTTATAGCTAGGCGTTGTTTTACCGTGCTCATCTTTCACCAACTTTAAATGATACTGTGGTGAATGGAAGTAGGTGTTTGGAATGATCACAGTATCAAGTTGTGAGTGTGCCTCAATTTCTTTAAGGACGTTGCGCTTTTCATTAATAATGAAAGTGGCTACATCAACAGGCAGTTGTACCTGTAAAACCGCATTGCTGGTTTTAGAGGCTTGCTCTTGAATGAGGTGCAAAATGGATAAAGCAAAAGATTCAATGCTGCGTATTGTGCCACGACCTTCACAGCGTGGGCAGTTAATTTGCACGGTGCGGCTTAATGAAGCGCGCAGACGTTGCCGTGACATTTCTAACAAGCCAAACCGTGAAATGCGTCCTATTTGGATGCGTGCACGATCAAGACGCAATGCTTCGCGCAGGTGGTTTTCAACTTCGCGCTGGTTGCGTGAAGAAAGCATGTCAATGAAATCGATAACGACCAGGCCGCCGATATCGCGTATACGCAACTGTCGAGCAATCTCATTAGCAGCTTCAAGGTTGGTGTTATGAGCGGTTTCTTCGATGCTAGAACCTTTCGTGGCCCGAGCTGAGTTAATGTCAATGCTCACTAGAGCTTCTGTATGATCGATAACAATAGAACCACCTGATGGTAAGCGCACTTCACGCTGATAGGCATCTTCAATTTGTCGTTCGATGCCAAAGCGGCTAAATAAAGGAAGATGATCACTGTATAATTTTAAGCGATCAGATAAATCAGGCCGCACTTGATTGATATAATGTTGTGCGCGTGCATGAGCTGATGCTTCATCAACGATAATTTCACTGGTATCTTGTCGCAAATAATCACGAATAGCGCGAATGATAACATCACTTTCTTGGTGAATAAGGTAGGGGGCTGCTTTAGCGATAGCGGCTTGTTTAATGGCTTCCCAGTAACGTAGCAATACATTTAAATCCCATTCCAGCGCCTCTTTAGACTTGCCCACACCCGCAGTACGAATAATAATGCCCATGCCTTCTGGTACAACCAACTGGCTGATCACATCGCGCAATTGATCTCTGTCCTCACCTTCGATGCGTCTTGAGATACCACCCGCGCGCGGATTGTTAGGCATCAATACCAAGTAAGAGCCTGCTAAACTAATAAAGGTAGTGAGGGCGGCGCCTTTTGTTCCGCGCTCTTCTTTTTCAACTTGTACGACGACCTCTTGGCCTTCTTTCAGGAGCTTGCGAATTTCGGCTTTCTCAAACGCGTCTTCGTCCTGTGTAACAAAGTATTCTCGTGAAATTTCTTTTAAAGGTAAAAAGCCATGTCGCTCAGCGCCATAATCCACAAAAACAGCACCGAGGCTGGGCTCTATGCTGGTAATGCGACCTTTATAAATATTGGATTTTTTTTGTTCTACACCAGGGCGTTCGACATCAAGATCAACAAGGGTGGTGTTATCAGTAATAGCAACACGCACCTCATCAGACTGAGCTGCGCTAATTAACATTCTTTTCATTTTCAAAACCTATTATTAGGCGCTCAACCGCAAATAATTATGGTAAATAATTACGGGTTCGCCTCAAACTGCACTGTAGGCAGTTCAATCGCTATATTTTCTTTGTACTCGACCCTGTAGGTCTGTCACAAAACTATTCGCGTATGAGCGCGTTAATCGTTAATACCCTGTAGCTCGCTACAGGTACCTTAGTAACTTTTCAATTCAATGCTTAAGGCTCTCTTGTT
Source organism: Gammaproteobacteria bacterium (assembly GCA_021774015.1). GTDB lineage: Bacteria > Pseudomonadota > Gammaproteobacteria > Coxiellales > Coxiellaceae > JAJFJO01. The sequence continues at coordinate 2,424 of JAJFJO010000424.1, read as the reverse complement.
GCGCTATAGTGCTAATTATTCTTGGGCGCAACGCTTCATTAATGCTAGTGGCCTTAACAAGCTATTGTAATTACATGATTTTAGGAGCGGATTGTTGTATGATAGCTCCCGCAACTAAAGCCAAGACTATATCAGGCTTTTTGTTAGGCATCAATATAAAGTGCTTGGGCTATTATCCTAGAAAACGCGCTTAACTGTGTTTTCTAAGATTGATAGGTGACTAACTTATTGATCATTTATAGAAAAATATTATGGCAGCAACGTTTATCACAATTACATCCGATCAGGCAGGTCAAAGAATCGATAATTTTTTGATCACCCGGTTGAAAGGATTACCGAAAACGCGTATTTATCGGGCGTTACGCAAAGGTGAGGTGCGTGTAAATAAGGGCAGGGTTAAGCCAGAATATAAGATTCAGACAAATGACGTAGTGCGTATACCACCAGTAGAGTTACCCTCTTCGGGCTCACCCGTTATTGCGCCCAGTAAACAGCTGGCCAGTGAGCTGGAGCAGCGGGTGATGTATGAAAATCAGCAGCTACTTATTATCAATAAACCATCAGGGTTGGCTGTGCATGGTGGCACGCAGATTTCAGCAGGGCTGATTGAGATGCTGCGAGTGATGCGACCTGAGCAGGAATTCCTTGAATTGGTGCATCGTTTGGATCGCCAGAAGACGGGTTGTTTGATCATTGCTAAAAAGCGCTCTACACTCGTTGATTTGCATCGGCAGTTGACGGGCAAGCAGGTTAAAAAGCGTTATTTGCTATTGGTTAAAGGTGTTTGGACGCTTGGGCAGCATAAAGTGGATGCGCCTTTACTTAAGAATGTCTGTCGTGGTGGTGAACGTATGGTTACTATTCATGATGACGGGAAGGCGGCAGCTACGATTTTTAGGCCGATACGTGCCTTTAAGGAGGCCACATTGCTGGAGGCCAACCTGATTACAGGGCGCACTCACCAGATTCGAGTGCATGCCGCGAGTCTAGGGCATCCCGTTGCGGGAGATGTCAAGTATGGTGATAATGATTTTAATAAAGCTATGCAAGTGTATGGTTTGCAGCGTTTATTTTTGCACTCAGCGTCTATTAGCTGCACAATAAATAGTGAGGAACAATCATTGTCGTTATGTGCGCCATTGGATCGTAAGCTATTGAATGTATTAAATAGTCTGCCAAGTGAGGAGTAATTATGCAACCACATTTACCAAAATGTTTTGACCCCATTCGTTTTGCGGATCAGTCGGCATCATTAGAGGGCTCTATACCCCTAAAGCAGCTCGATAAATTGAAGGATTTATTGATTAGTGACCAGGGTGACGTTCAAGTAGCACTGCAATTTGATAGAGATCAGGATGGCCGACGTTGCATTATAGGTAAAGTGCAAGCTGTATTGACCATGGAGTGCCAGCGATGCTGTCAACCGATGAATGTTGAGGTCAATGCTGATGTGTTATTGAGTCCGATTATTTCTGATTCACAGGCCCCTTCAGTGCCAAAGGAGTATAGCCCCTTGGTAACCCATGGTGAGCCTGTAGAGATGGCTGATTTGGTGGCGGATGAGTTATTGCTTAATTTACCGATGTTTACGAAGCATTCAGAGGGCGAATGCCCGAAAAATCTAGGATAATCCTAAAAAACGCTTAAGGCCCTTGCGGCAAGCTATAAGTTAAATAAAAACCTTGATACCTGGGGCGATATCACCTACATTATGCACCCTGCGCTAAAGGCAGTATAAACCGGAGAATACGTTATGGCAGTACAAAAAAATCGCAAAACCCGCTCTAGACGCGGTATGCGTCGCTCACATGACTCGTTGACGAGCAAAGCGTTATCAGTTGACCCAACAACGGGTGAAACTCACCTGCGTCATCATATTGCAGCTGATGGGTTCTACAAGGGCCAGGAAATCTTGACCGTCGAAGAGCCTCAGGCTGAAGACGAAGAGTAGCCAACCTTGGCCCAGAAAACGATTTCTATAGACGCCATGGGTGGCGATCACGGACCTTCTGTCACTGTCCCTGCAAGTCTACATGTCTTGAAAGAGCATGCCGATTTGCACATGATATTTGTGGGCTTAGAGGAACAGTTGACGCCCATACTCAAACGATACGGCAAAGATTTGCAGGATCGCTGGGAGATTCAGCCTGCGTCTGAGCTGGTCGCAATGGATGAGCCTCCTGCGCAAGCGTTGCGTAACAAAAAAGATTCCTCCATGCGTGTAGCGGTCAATATGGTTAAAGATGGCCGTGCAAAAGCCTGTGTATCTGCAGGTAACACGGGGGCCTTAATGGCAACAGCCCGCTTTGTTTTAAAAACATTGCCGGGTATTGATCGTCCTGCCATCATCACTCGTTTCCCGACAGAAAGTCACAAAGAAGTGCGCATGCTAGATTTAGGGGCGAATATTGATTCAATGGCAGA
>JAJFJO010000423.1 GCA_021774015.1 Gammaproteobacteria bacterium | reverse complement strand
GCGGTTAATCGACACACCATGGCGCCTCGGTGCAAGATATAGCGTCACTTGCCCTAATTTTTTACCCGCATAAACAAGCCGACCTACAGATAAGTTCATCCTAGGAATACTATTTGGATTAATTACAATGTCTTTACTGCCTTTTTTACTCTTGGGGATGATCAGATGCTGGAAATGGCCGCTCCAAATTCCATCCTCATTATAAGGTACATATAACATACCTGCGACCAATGAATTTTGAACGTTAAATGCCCAATCACGTTTGCGTGGCGTTAATTTAAAATAGATATCTTTAAACTGATGATCACGAATATGTAATGCCTCAATTTGAAATTCAATATAGCGCAGCGGAAAGTCGGTTTTTATATCCGGCGTCGGTCCATTTTTATGCGGCATCATGGATCGTATAAACGCATACCAATCTGCCCAATTCACTAACGATAATCGACCATTGATCACCAAACCTGGAATCGTTTGATATTGCGCCTTGCCTTTACCTAAATAGATATCTGCACTCATCAACTTTGAACCAGTTGGCGTTGTATGCATCACAGCAGCGATCGACAGCCGTTTGTCATAATTCACACGTACAAAAAGTTTGCGATCTCTAGAGTCCAACTGAACATTAAACATTTTTCGCACTGTTGGAGATTTTAAATACGGCGTGGGTAGATCATGCATCGTCACACCATATAAGTCTGTCATTACACTTAAACTCACACCAAGTTTACTGTCGCTAGGAATATCCAACAACCCCCGAAATTGCGTCGTACCTGTCATGTATTTTAAATAGGGGATATCAAAGTTCTTCTGAACCGCACTCATAGTGAGACCGCCACCCATAGTAACTCGAACAATATCGCCCTTTGGTCTATGCACCACGGTATTGACTGAAATATGAATAGGTGAATGTAAATAACGTGCTTTTATTCCTTTTGCAGTCAACTTACCATCATTAAATCGTAGCAACCCTTTAACTTTACTTAACTTTACCTTCCAGTCTGCAAAATTCACAACTCCATTACTCACCAAAACACTGCCTTTTGTATGCACTTTAGTGTGAGGACCATGCAGTTTGGCTACTATTTTTAACGTCACTATTGCAGGACCTGACATCTCTGCATGCTTCATCGACTTAACAAAATGCAGTGGCGTTGTCTTTAGCAATGCCCAGCCTTGTTTCAACTCCATGGTAGATTGCGCCGTCAATGTCAACACAGCGTGTTTTAAATTCGGGATATGTGCCTTTAAATGAGCCAACCGATTACCCATCATATCAGCACGATCAACGACTAATGTCATCGCTCGGTTAGTAAAATTAAGGCGGCCATCAATACGATCAATGCTAGGCCATTCATCATGAAACTTAAGACTCAAGTTTTTTAATGTCGCATTAACCTCAAATGTATCACCCCCCTTCTCACGCTTTTCCTTTTGCCCCTGCTTCGACAAAGGACGTTTATTAAAAGGGAAATCTTTAAGCAAACCACGATACAATACAGTTCCATCAGTTAATTGTCCGCCTAAAAATGCGTGTGTTAACCAATTTGCCAAAGGTGCTTTTAACACTTTAGTTGGAACATAACGCTCAATCACATTGCTATTTTTAATAGTAAATCCAGCCAACAAGTCTAAAGTCGTTTTCGCATTCTTTGGTTTATTGATTGCGGCCTGCCCCTGTATATCCAAATCTTTATTCACAATAGAAAATTGCGACAACTTTATTCGAGCTTGGTTTGGTTGTCGCTGCCAAGATAGCTGAGTTGACAACTGTTGCAGTTGCAAAGCATGAGTAAATACTTTAGGCGCCGTAATCGTCGTGTGCTTGCCTTGCAGAGAAAGCTTGCCCCCTTTAGGCGTATAAAAAACACGTCCTGATAAATGCGTCACACCTGGGATTTTATGGTATGCACTCCATTGAAGATCAGAAAATTGCGAATGCAAACTGATCAAACTAAATATCTGCTTATTTCGATTGAGCTCTAAAGCAATATGCTGTAACTCCCCTTTAGGTTGATAGTCTGCATAGAGTTTTTTCAAAGGAGCAGGGATATAATGCAACCCTTCTGCCAATTGACGCAAATCCTGCAAACGCAAGAAACCGGCTTTAATTAGATAATGACTCGCTTTATTTTTCTTATCATGCAAGACGCGCAAACCCAACTGGCTCTCTTGCCAATATTCACCATTCGCACGCAACTGCAGATGATCTGCCTCAAGGCTCCATCCGCGCTGTAATTTAAGCCATTGAAGGTTTGCCGCCGCGTAACTTAACAGCATATGTTTTGATTGAGTAAAACGATAATGTGGTGCATACACACCGACATGATTAAGAGTGAGCTGTGTATGAAGGGATTGTGGCTTGCGCCCCTGCCAGCGCATCCACGCTTTTATATTGGCAGTGCCATTAGTAATTTGAATCCCTTTTTGGTATTGCTTAAATGGCGATAATGCAAACAACTGACTCAGCGATACTTGATGCGCTTCCAAGTAAATATTCGCATCAAATTTAAAAGCATCAAGGTCATAATTACCAATCGAGATAATAAATTTAAATCGTGTAGGAACCGTCTGTGAAAGATCAGCCACCCCCGCCAAGGTGTGGTGTAAAGCGTCATTGGTTACTTTCAGTCGCACATTTTTTACGGGTAATACAACACCACTTTTACTATAAAAATTAATGTTAATATGATTGAGTGTTACATTTGCCTGAGTCAACAGCCATAACATCATGTGCTTAAATTCTGTCGGTTTAGCGCCCACAGGCCTCTTGTGCCGAGTACTCGCAACACCGCGCACAATAAAACGGCCGGATTGTTCCTGAATAATATCGAGATGGGTACCTATAATCGACAAACTACCCGGAAGCAATTTCCATTTTAACAAACTATCGAGCACATCAATGCCAATAGATAATTGGCGAATTTTTATTACCGTGCCTTTATTGAAATGTCTGCGAATCTTTACATTATTAAACGTTAATACGGGCTCAAAACCATGCCAGGTGCCCTGGATATTTCCAATAGTAACTGGCTGCCTAATAATATGACTCGCCCACTGTTCAAAGTAAGCCTGTTGTTTATCAAGCAGAGGCACAAAAACACGTGCTGCATTTAACAGTAGCGCAGCGACAATGATCACAACCGCAATTAAAATCAATACAGCATTAAATAATTTGATGCTCATTTTTTTGAGCATAGCAGCACCTATACCGTTAACCTTAAAAACTCCGCTAAGCACGTTTTATAGGTTCATCTTACAATGGAATCTGACAATCGAGTCCAGCGGCTTTCACGCAGCAATAAACACAACCATGGCCATATGATAACACTGCTAATGGAAGGCAGCCAGTAAACCCAGTGCTGCACAGGTGTACCAGCAATACCATTAATCCAATACTGCAAAGCAAGGTTGAGCATCACTAACACAAAAATCATTAAAGATTGTTGTGACAACGGAAAGTTTTTCATTTGCGGATGAAAACGTATTAAGAAATAAGCAACAAATGCATAAACAAATGCATGCTGCCCCAGTAACGTTCCTGTCAATAAATCCATAAAAAGCCCAATCAACCAAGCCGTACCCACACTCATTTTATTGGGTGTCATGGTGGTCCAAAAAATAAGAATCAGAAACACCCACTGTGGCCTGGCCCACACAATCCATGAGGGTAAAGGCAAAACAGTTAAAATAGCCCCTATTAAAAATGAGATAAGGATAACTAAAAAATAGCGATTGGCCGGCTGTTGCACTAGGGTGTCCTCGGCGTTGAGTTGGGCAGCTTTTTCTGCAATTGCTCATGCGCAGCTTTGTAGAAAGATGCTTTACTAGGCCAAGCTAACAACACTTGCTGAGATCGGTTGATGTGTGCAGAAGGAGCCAAGCTGATCTCAGCAAACCGTGAACCTGGTTTGTTGGACACACCTGATACGACACCTACGGGATAACCTACCGGAAATCGCAGACCAAGACCTGATGCAATAAACATATCACCAGCCTTAACATCACTGGTAGTGGGTAAATTGATCACATTAAGCTCGTCCGACTCGCCAGAACCCATTGCAATAGCTCGAACACCACTACGAGTATCCTCAACCGGCACAGCAGAGTGCTGATCAATCACCAATAAAACTTTGCTCGTAAAGGGCCCTACATCAACGACTTGCCCTAACACGCCATAAGCATCCAATACTGGCTGGCCTACATAGATATGATTATGCGATCCTTTATCTACGATAATCTGATGCAATGACGGGTCCAGAGAAGTAGCCAGCAATTGAGCTACCAATACTTTCCCAGGCACTTCTGAAGTTGAGCTCAGCAACTCTTTGAGCTGAGCATTTTCTCGCTCAAGAGTAAGCAATTTTTGCAACTTGGATTGCAATAGTAGTTCATGCGCTTTCAGCTGAGCATTCTCAGCCAACAAATCACGCTTAGAAGCAACATCTGATGTGATCGAGTGAATCGCCTTGATGGGGGCTGATACCACATAATTAATAGGTAAGGTAATAGCTGACAATTGATCGCGAAAGTGATGAAACTCGGTGGATCTATGGTCAAACAGCATCAGCACTATCGCCACAATTAGCAATATTATCGCTTTTAGCGTTAGTGATGAGCTGGTTTTGAATATAAGCTTA
>JAJFJO010000422.1 GCA_021774015.1 Gammaproteobacteria bacterium | reverse complement strand
TGGGTAATTGTCGATATGCTCTTGGCGAGCTACAAGTATGTAATTAGCGTTTGGATGCTGTAAATTGTCGAGTACACGCTGAATCATTAGCTTGCCATCAACATCAATAAAAGGTTTAGGCAGTGAGTATCCAGCATTCGTAAAACGACTTCCCGCACCAGCCATTGGTATGACGATATTTATTTCCATTAAACAACTCCACTCTATTCGTTAAAAAAATTATTCGCCTCAATAGGGAAATCCGTGCATAATGCAATTTTAGATACATCATGAGTGAGTACAAGATTTTGCAATATCAGCTTCCACTGCTGCCATATTTTTTTATAGAGGCTATCTGACAAGCGTCGCCCCCAAACATGCAGCTCTGGAGACACAAGCGCCACATTCTTCCCGCACTCTAAATGACGCTTTATTACCCTCTCGTTTATCCAGGAAACAATTTCCTCATTTTTATAGCTATGTAAATCCAACTGGGTACTAGCACACACCCCCGTCGCTGGATCAACAAACTGATCTAACCAAACACCATGGGCTTCTTTATATAATAAAGCATTTGCTTGTTCTGGATGTTGTTCATATTCACTCTGTCGAACATAAGGATTAAGGCCTTGTTTTATATACCCTAAATGATCAGGTATCGACATATCAAATGTAAAAAAATTAGTGACACTGTGGCATTTCAATTCTGCCATTAATGTTTGAGCAATTCCAGCTGATTTAATATTTAAAGCGAGTACTCCTGGTTGCTGATAGTCATTGTAAATACGCAGCAATTCAGCTAGTTTCATGCCTTCCTGGCAAAAAGGGTCATGGCAAACAATAATGCTTCCATCCTCGCAACTTCGCAGATCAGTCTCCACACCGTTCCCTGCTGCAAAGGACAGACAAAAAGCTTCTTTCGTATTCTGGAGGGCTTTTTGCTGGAAAACAGTGATATCATTGCACCATCGTGCCCTATGCTCTAAAATCACAATCTTATGCATCAGCATTCCCTGATTTCAAAAAAAAGATGTGAAGATAATACAATGAAAAGAATTCAAGACAAAGACATTTCTGTAGTTATACAGGGCCCTATCTCTTCCTCAAAGAACCGCTTTATGGATAAAGGCACAACCAAAAATTGCATAGAAAGTGTACGTAAACATCTACCTTCAGCTATGATAATCCTATCTACCTGGGAAGGCGAAGCTGCACATAACCTAGAATATGACCGATTAATTACCAACAAAGACCCAGGTTCAACGTCCTACCAAGATAAGAATGGATGCCTGTTTAACTACAATGTAAATCGTCAAATTATTTCCACATTGAATGGATTAAATGCTGTTGATACAACCTATGCCATAAAACTCCGCACTGACAACATCATTACCAACAAAGGCTTCTTAAATCTATTTGAAAAACTAGGCGATACCCCGAAAGAAAGTATCCTCACCAAGCGCCTAGTTTCTTCAACCTGGTTTGCTCGCAATCCACGCAGCCAGATAAAATACCCCTTCCACCCAAGCGATCTATTTTTTTTTGGTTTAACAAAAGATCTTATTAATTTATGGGATATACCTCTATCAGATCTTGAAGAGAATGATCTCTATTTTAAAAACAGGGAGGATATTGGAGGAAAGGCTGATTATTCTCGCTATACTCCGGAACAATACATTTGGGTCTCATTTCTAAAGAAAAATTTAATTTCTTTGCATTTCGAACACTATAGAGACACCTCAAATGACAATATAGTAATATCCGAAAAAACTTTAGCACAAAACCTTATTATTGCAGAACCAGAAGCAATAGGTATTGCTTCACCAAAGCACCAAAAATTATTCTCAACTCTTAACCTTGAAGAAAGGCAACATGCTTCATCGTCTTTGTATTCATTTGAGGAATGGTTGTTATTACACAACAAATATTGCGACAATAAAATTCATTTTACTTTGAAAAACTGGGCAAAACTCATCTTGCATAAAATTAAATGGGGTTATCAAAAACCTATTAAGAACTTTATTCGCTCTTACTTGCCCTTCATTAGAACAACATATCGTTTTTTTAAACACGCCTTCAAATCTCAAAACCAATATTGAGATAAATATCCCCGCAGCACGCCGCGGGATTTTTTTTTAATTTATATATGCACCAGATTCAACCATCTCACCCAGCAGAGAACCTTGGCTGTGCTGCATGCAGTTTGTCACTAGCTTTATCCGCTAAATTCTCAGCCTTATCTGCTAATGATGCAAATAGCCCCGTATGAACGGCTTGAGATAACGGCACACTAGGTGCTGGCGTATCGCCTGAATCATCCTCACTGACACGTGTTTCTGTGGCAACCCCATGTCTTACACCATACCCATTTTCATCAAAACTTACGTTATAGTTATTATCACCACTAAGATCAACGTCATCAAACTCAGAAAGCTCATCAGCACTACTAACATCACCACTCGCACAATGCTCACAATTAAAAAACTGAGGGTAGTACAAACCCGCTTTTTCAGGCTGATTGACCTCAGCATTTGCAACAGCAGTTGCTAACGCAATACCTGATACTCCAGCAACGACAACCGAAGAGGCTGCTGTCGCAGTAACTGCGGTCACCGCACCAACTGCAGGGATAGTAATAAGAAGTGATGGCGGAAAAATAATGGCAGCAGCAACCACTGCAGCCACACCAAGCCCAATACCCATGCCTGCCATAATTTTCCAACCTCGGTCAGTTGACTGCCATTTACGTTTTAAACGAAATGTGAAATCTTTTTTAGCATGTTGCTCATACCTTTTATACGTATCCCTATATTGAGAAGCTGTAGAGTTAATTAGCACAGCTTCTTTAATTCCGTTTTTAAAATGTGCTTCATTTTTTTCATCTGATAAAACATTTGACCGATCTGATATATTTTTTTGCGCTAAAACACAATGAGAAACAGTTTGTAGGCGCGTTAAAATATCCATAGTAGTACTTTCGGCAAGGCTGTTAAAACTTTCAAAACCTCGGTGTAATTTTTTACTTTGAACAGATACATCCTTGTGATGTGTTTCAACAATAAAATTACGAATAGCCAAATATTCCTTATTCTCTGTTGGCATAAACGGATTTGAAAAATCAAGATCTTTTAATTCAAGCGCATAATTATTCAGCACAGAAAAATATTGGGAAAGAAAAGTTAATTGCTCTTGCGTTAATTCATTCTGTGCAAAAAACTCTTGGATTCGAGCCTCAAGAAAAGCAGCAACTCCATCAGCGCCAAGTTGCTTTTCAGGAAGATCTTGTAGCGACTCAAGCAAACCAGAAACAAATGTGATCGCATGTGCGTCATTATTGTCTTTTTGCATTTGCAACAATGGATTAAGAAAGTGGTTAGTTTGTGCTCTCATTTTTTCGCCCTCCTTGCCTTACATCTGGTTGGCCACTGTGTTAAAGAGGCCCTTACTCAAGATAATGCAAAAACCATGCCACTGAATGCGCCCGCATCTAAGTTACAAAATACCCTCCCAAACTTCAACGATTATGGTTACCAGCAAGCACTAATCACAACATGTAGCGGTTTGTTAACTAACAATATAGAGTATTTTTTAAGTCGGATTTATGACTCATGTCAAATTAAGGGGCACAAAAAAAAATAAAAATATTTAGTTTGCTTTCAGAAGCGATTGTGAGAAAATACTTACAAATGGATTTGTTATTTCGCTGATCAAAAAACACCAAAGCGAAAAACCAATAACACTAAAACACTACAAGGATGTAGTTACAATGCACACTAAAAAAATTGTTAATCACAAGCGCACCGAAAATAAATGTCGCGATTGCCGCATGGCAAGCCAATGTTTACCTTCAAAACTTAGCAGTGACACCTTAAAAAAAATACCGAGCTTAGATTTTAAAGCGCATGTCTTAGAGCCTGGCGAACACTTAATCCGTCAAGGCGAAGCATCGCATTGTTTATTCGCAATTCGCGCCGGCGTTTTAAAAAGCTACACAACGCTTGATAATGGTCGCGAATTTGTCATGGGTTTTCATTTACCACCCGACTTGTTTGGCTGGGAAGCCATTGACCAACAACAACGCACCGTGTCTATCGTTGCCTTAGATTATTCCAATGTGTGTGAAATCCCCATTTCTGCACTCAATGCACTTTATAAAGAAGCACCCGAGATACAATCGCAGTTATTGCAATTAGTCGCGCGGCGTATTGCACAAGATAATCTTGCTTTAATGCGCTCAACGGCAGAACAACGTGTTGCTGATTTTATTTTGCAACTATCGAAACACTACGCTGAGCTAGGGCAGTCTTACGAATTATGTAATTTATTAATGACGCATCAAGATATCGCAAATTATTTGCGCATCACACCAGAAACAGTGAGCCGGATGCTACACAGCTTGCAGAAAAAAGGCATTATTAACGTAAAGCGTAGAAGTATTTATTTAAACGACATTAATAGGCTGAAAGAAGTAGCGCAAACAGCTGCGCATTAGGACTCAACTATTGAGCACAGAACTTTTACAAACACAGAGCACTTCTTTTAATGGGGAATCTTAAGTGGAAGCCTAATTGTAAAAGAAGTGCCCTCACCTTCCTGACTTTTTAAATACAGATCTGCATCCAACTCCTCAGAAAACTGGCGCACAATCTGCAGACCCAAGCCTCGGCCTTTATCAGTGCCGCTATTGCTTGGAGTGATTTTAGAAAATTTTTCATAAATTAAATCTTGCTTCTCTTTAGGAATACCAATACCGGTGTCTTCTACAACAAAATCCAAAACAATATCCCTTCCATTTGAAACATGTTTTACAATAGAAATGCTAACATAACCTTTACGCGTAAATTTAATTGAGTTACTCACCAAGTTAATTAAAATTCTTTTAAGTCTATACTCATCACCAATCAAAACCCCAGGGACCTGCTCATTCATTTTTACAAAAAAATCCAGTTGGTTTAATTTGGCAGCAGGCATTTCAATGTCTGAAATACTATTAATAAGCTGCTTTAGATTGAAGGGCTTTTTTACAATTTTTAGTGATCCAGATTCTATTTTTGAAAAATCCAAAATATCATTGCAGTAATCCAATAGTTCTTTTGACGCCCCGACAATATCTGCCAACATCTCTCGTTTATCCTCATCCTTTTCTCGCTTTAAAAGGATATTACTCATACCCCATATCCCACTAAATGGTGTACGAATATCATGCTCCATATTCTGAATAAATTCAGACTTCAATTGGCTCGCTTTTTCGGCTTCATCTTTTGCAACCCTAAACAACTCTTCTTGCTGTTTCTCCTGAGTGACATCTACAGCAACCCCAGTCACCCCGCAACAATTACCCATGTCATCATAAACAGGAAATCCCCTATCTACAATCCAACGCACCTCTCCCGTTGGCCGGATAATACGATAGCTTTCATTATAACGCGCCTCTGGTCCCAAGGTGGCGACTTTATGTGCCATAGCCATGATCGGGTTATAATCGTCTTTCGCATCATCAGGATGTAAAAAGGTAATCCAACACTCTGGGTTGCCATATAACTCTTGCCTAGAACGCTGCCATATCTGCTCATAAGCAGGGCTAATATACTGAATTTTTGAAAAATCCGGGCTGCTCAACCAATAGACATCCAAGCTATTTTCCGCCAACTTAGACAGGAAGGAACCTATACGTTCTAAAGTAACTACCTGACTTGCATTCATGTGAACTAAACCTTTGTAGGGTATAAACCAAAAATCAAACGCGTCTTTAACATACGCATTATCCTTCATTTAATTAAACTTGTCATCTATGTGAGAGCATTTTCCCTTATAAACACCTCATGTTTATGATATTTTCTCAGCTCCTGGCAACTTAATTGCTAAATATAGGTGTACCATAGACTGGATGCCATCCATTAATTGGTCTTATTTCATAATTAATAATGTACTTTTGGTTAAAATAGAACTAAAAGTATGAAAGTAGATCTGAATCAAGTTAATCCGCCACACATGGTTTTTTCTTTGGCGGAAGGGTGGTACAATCCGCTAAAAGACGTATAATTTTATATCTTGAAGAGTGCTTAGGTCTTCATAATATAAAGACAAGGCGATGAGTAAACTTAAAGGTGCGAATCATGCCAAACTTGCCAAACGGAAATGATGCAGCAAACACGGATCGTATAATGCTACTTGCCTTATGGGCAAAGCATCTAGAAAGTACAGGGAAAAAGATATTCCGAGCTGGTATGGGAAAACCAACAGCTCCCATCGACCGCGAAGCTGCCCGCACAGCTAGACAATTTTGGGATGATATCGAGCGACGCAGCCAAGATACAAGATCTGACATGAGAGTCATAAGGGGACACTCTGATTCTGGATCGGACTCAGACTCTAGCGCCAGCTCTGGCAGTGAATCTGATGCTACTTCTCAAGCTATTGATGCCATAGTAGCGCAAGGGGCATCTGCTGATTATGGCAACCCCTATGGAGAGTTGATGCATAGAGAAAATATGGCTAGAGCAATGTCCGATTGGTATAAAGCTGATATTGTTTGCGATAATATCCTGTTCACCGTTGGTGGTGCTGGCGGCCTCCACAACATTTTTGCAATGCTAGAGGAAAGGGTGCCTAATGGCCTCATCGCTACCCCCTACCCTCACTACAGCCTCTACCAAGGTGGTCTCAACCAAAAAAGATTGCTCCCTATTGACGTCATGTCTGAACCAGGCTTTCGATTCACCGGTGAATTGCTCGAACGAACATTGGATAAAGCTAGAGCCAACCCTCATCAACGTCCTGTTAGCGCTATTCTGCTTTGTAATCCAAGCAACCCGCTAGGCACAATAATGACCCGAGAGGAACTAGAAGCAGTAGCCGAGGTTCTTCGACAAGAACAACACTCCAACCTCCTAGTCATTCTTGATGAAGCTTATGCAGAAATGGTGTTTAATGGCGAACCACACCTCTCTCTTTTAACTATAGCCCCAGACCTGAAAGAAAGAATAGTCATAATGCGATCAGCCACTAAGGCTTTATCAGCTGCTGGAGAGCGCATGTCCATCACTATGGCTTTTAACGATCAGGTTATGGGCAAACTATTGGTTCAAAATATCCAAATTAGTGGCCATGCACCTAGATCTCTTCAGGCTGCTTACACCAAGGCTATTA
>JAJFJO010000421.1 GCA_021774015.1 Gammaproteobacteria bacterium | reverse complement strand
CTTGAGAAAGGTCGTCAAGAAGGTCGTCAAGAAGCTCAAGAAGTTATAGCGCAAAAAATGTTAGTTCAAGGTGCCGATCCTGCATTCGTATCTAAAGTAACCGGACTTGCATTTGAAGAGCTTGAACTACTGAACTAATGGTGGGGCAGTTATACTGCGAGTACGCTTGGTATAATCGCTGCTATTTTTTTTAAGTATTAAAGCGACTGTGCTGTACCTTAAGTTTTTTATAACTGAACACTTAAATTAATTTATCATTAATGAGTATGATAGTGATTTTTAGCTTGAGAATAGACAATGTTAGTTCTAGAAATTTAGCGATTGGTTCTGCGAACATGGTAAGAAATAGATAACAGCAAGATGGCATTACAGTATTAAATCCTTTACCATTCCTCCTGGATAGCTACTTATAAGCACTAATAGAAGGATAGACCATTTTGACCATACGCATCGCATTTGCTGGTACGCCAGATATTGCAGTTCCAAGCCTGCAAGTCTTATTAGACTCACCCTTTGAAGTGGTGGCGGTGTTTACCCAGCCTGATCGGCCTGCAGGCCGTGGGCGCAAGGTGCAGCAAAGTCCCGTGAAACAATTGGCGATGGCTCATAGTGTGCCCGTTTTTCAGCCTAATACGTTTAAACAAGAAGAGCAGCAACGTATTTTGCATGAATTGAATCTTGATCTCTTTGTGGTGGTTGCTTATGGCATGATTTTGCCCAAGGCAGTGCTAGATATTCCAAAGCTGGGTTGTATCAACATGCACCCGTCAATCTTGCCACAATATCGTGGGCCGATACCGATACAGGCTTGTTTGTTGAATGGCGATAAAGAAACGGGTGTGACGATTATGCAGCTTGATGAAAAGATGGACGCAGGTCCGATTTTAAAGCAAGCAGCTTGTGTGATTAGCCCCCAGGAAACTAGCCATGATTTACACGATCGTTTGGCGGTGATGGGTGCGGAGATGTTAGAGCAAACGATTCATGAATTAATTCACGGTGACATTATACCGGTTATTCAAGACCACACTAAAGCGACGTATTGTAAAAAAATTCAAAAAGCGGATGCCAGCGTTGACTGGAATTTAACAGCAGAAGAGATTGTCAATCGCGTACGTGCTTATAATTCCTGGCCGGTGGCTTATACGGAGTATGCTGGGGAGCGGTTGCGAGTTTGGCAAGCTGCTGTGTTGCATGAGAAAACAGAGATGAAGGCTGGAGTCGTTGTTTGCAGCGACCCAAGTGAGTTGGTAATTGCTGCAGGAAAAGGGTGTGTTTCGTTGCAGCAAGTGCAATTGCCAGGGAAAAAAGCATTGCCGATAAAAGAGTTTATGAGTTCGCAACAGACCAACATCATTCCTGGTGAAACCAGGCTGGGAGATGACAATGAACGGTAAAGTTTTAGGCGGCATATTACTTATTGTTGGAACATCAATTGGTGCTGGAATGCTTGCATTACCGGTGACTACGGCTGCAGGTGGGTTTTACCACTCGCTGTATTTATTTGTTGGTATTTGGGCGGCGATGACGCTAGGGGCATTTTTTATTCTTGAAGTGAATATGTGGTTGCCGACAGAATCGAATTTAATTTCAATGGCGCGTTCAACATTGGGTCGTGTGGGCGAAGTTATAACCTGGATTGCTTATTTGGCGTTGTTATACTCTCTTATGTCTGCTTATACGGCTGGAGGTTCTGATTTATTAGACGTCTTATTTGCTGCAGCTGGTTTGCATACACATGCTGGAGTAGATGCAACTTTATTTGTTTTGATATTTGCATTGATTGTGTTTCAGGGTGTACGCACTATTGATTTCACTAACCGTGGATTGATGGCAATAAAGTTCGCAGCCTATTTATTGCTGGTTATATTAATTGCGCCGCATGTTAATGTTACGACATTGTGGGGTGGAGAACCAAAGTTGCTGGTGGGGGCGGTTATGGTGGTTGTTACCTCCTTTGGTTACGCAGTTATTATCCCTAGCTTGCGAGATTATTTTGATAGTGATGTGAACGCGTTACGGCTGGTGATTACCATTGGTAGTTTGACAGCACTAATGTGTTATGTTGCTTGGGATTGTGTTGTGCAGGGCACAATCAATAGTGGGGGCCCTCAAGGATTAATTGCTATGGCGAATTCTGGTAAAGCAGCCAGCCAACTAACGGTAGCGCTGAGTAGTGATTTAAGCAACCCGCTCATCGATAAAGTAGCCCATATATTTTCTTCAGTCTGTATCACAACATCTTTTTTGGGGGTGTCACTGTCACTATCAGATTTTCTAGAAGATGGTTTGCATTTACCTAAAAGTTTCGGTGGCCGTAGTTTACTCATGCTTGTTACTTTCTTACCGCCTCTGCTTATTGTGATATTTAACCCCGCAATATTCATTCATAGTCTGTCTTATGCGGGCGTGTTTTGTGTATTGATTTTAATTTTATTGCCTGCGTTGATGGTTTATAGCGGACGTTATGTTAAAAAAATGTCAGGTGGATACCGAGTGTTTGGTGGCTTGCCTGTTGTGTTATTAGAATTTTTGGTGGCAATAATATTGTTGATCGTTGCTATTATTGAGTTGCACTAGATTAAATTATTTTAAATTCAGAGAGTGGTTCATAAGGTATTTCCTCCCAGTGCACGTTACTGACCTCAGCGGTGGGAGTCCCTTGCCACAACCAGTCAGTTATTTGCATGACATGATCGCGATCACCACTAGCAACAAGCTCTACATTGCCATTAGGAAGATTTTTTATCCAGCCAGTAAGTTGCAATAATTTTGCTTGCTCTTGTGTGCCAGCACGGAAAAATACACCTTGGACTTTACCTGACACGGTTGCTTTAATAGTTAGTTTATGTTGCATGTCGTTTTTCCTTAGTCCTTTTTCTGTCCGATTGCAGTTAAAAATTGTGATTTGGATTGAGGCCCTTTTAAAATTTTAGTGAGTTTTCCTTGTGGATTTACAATATAGCTAATGGGTAGCACGTCAATGCTCTTAACACCCAGTTTTTGGATGGGAAAGGAAGACATCATGGGGTATTTAATACGATATTGCCTGACAATATCTGCAATTTGATCGTTGGTTAATAGATCGAAACTAACGCCAAGCACTACCAAGTTTTTTTTGTGCCTTTGGTATAGTTTTTTTAATACGGTGATTTCTTTTACGCAGGGCTTACACCAAGTTGCCCAGTAATTAATAATCACCCACTTACCCTGGTAGTCACTTAGTCGAATAGGGTTTCCTTTACTGTCTATAGTGTCAGGCCTGGAACAAGCTGCGATGATTAGCGCGACGCTTAAAACACATAGCATACGTATTATCGATTTCACATGCTGGTCCTTGTAGTTATCCCGGAATTTAGAATTTCTTTACGAGCTTGCGAGTATTAGGAAACCTTAATATCCGGGCCCCATCATTTATAATTAAGCTCTTCTTTTCGAGGTAATAATCGCATCAATGGTTTCCCAGCTACCATCATTGAAAACCAGTGTCACAGGAACCCTATTATTTTTGATTAAATGTTTCTTCAAACCAATCAACATAATGTGCATGCCACCTAGTTGCAAATCTTTTTTTGCATGTGCTGGAATAGTAATGTCATGAATCTGCTGCATTGTTGTACGGCCATTATTTTTAATGGTCATGTGTAGTTGTACTTGGTCTGCAATAGGGCTAATTGCAGCGACTATTTCATGCATTTCCTTGCCGCTGTTGGCAAGATCCATAAATACTTCAGTACTCCCATTGCGCGTTATTTTGGTGTCGATGGTTGCTCGTTTTGCAGTGATTACATTTGCAGCGAGTTCAGTTGTTTCATGGTTTGCGGCATGGCCTACTCTATTAGAAGCTTGTTGCGTAAGATTGGGTGTAGCAGCCATAGCGCCAGTTACCATGGTTAACAGCCCTATGCTTAGCAGTGTTTTTTTAAATGTCATTGTTTTCTCCTGGTTATGTAAAAATAATACGTAAAACATCAAGCTAGCCAATCTGAGATATTTTCAATAATTTTTTCAAATCTTTGTAAATAAGGTTCGGATTCATTCCTGGATGGTAGCTCATCATAATATTACCTAATGGATCAACAATAAAAAATGCACCTTGTTTTGCTACGTAGGGTTTATTGACATATTGCCCCATCATTTTTATATATTGTTGTTTGTTTGCTATGAGATGGCGTGTGCCTTTAAAGTGTTGAGCAATTATCTGGTTGAGCATTGAAGGGTTTGTTTCATGAAAAGTGATGATTGCCCTTTCCACACGGCTCATGTTTTTCCCTGTTGCAGTACGTATATTTTGTAGGTTGCGCAAACTTTTACGGCAAGAGTGATCACAACCACCTGGATTAACTAGCATAAGCATCCATTTTCCATTGGTGGTTGTTTTGGAATTTTTTGGATTTTTGTGTGGTGTTAATGTGTTATTAAGTGGTTGATTATTTTTATTGAGCAAATGTAATTTTGTAATAGAGAACGGGGGGTTTATAAGAATGCCATTATTGATGGTGGTTGATCTGTGATTTAAGATCGCGTGAGTCTCGTACGCAGCCCAGGCTAATAATATGGGCGCAAGAAATAAGATAAATAGAAAGATCAGTGTTCTTGTTGATTTGCCAGCAGCGCCATCAGTTTTAAGGGTTGTCTTCACTGCTGCTGTCTTCCTTGGCTCTGTCATCGCTTCCTCTGCTGATACTAAGAACAAAATATATGATAACCAAAGTTAGCCCTAGTGCAAACCACTGTACTGCATATCCCATATGTTTGTGTGGTTTGATACCGGTGGGTCTCCAGTCTCGGATAAACCCCGAGTTGTCTTTTGGTGAAAGTAGTAATACAAAAGGGTATATTTTTTTGTTAAGGGCGGATTGAATATCCTTTAGGTTTATTGATTGAATGATCATTGGCCATGTTTTTGCGTTTTTATGATGGGCTAAAAGAAAAGTATGTGTCGCTGGTATTTTGATATTGCCATTGATGGTAACTATTTTATTGGTTGGTTTAATGGCGGGTAGTTCAGAGCGAGTTGTGCCTTGAGGCACCCAGCCTCGATTGACAAGAATTCGTTTATTAGGCTGTAACTGAGGGATAAAAGGCGTTAAGACTTCAAAGCCTGCTTTGCGATGGTATATGCGGTTATCCAATAGAAATTGATGCTGGTCATCGTAATGCCCCACAACACTTATCGGATAATATTCTAGCTTTTTAATTCCCTGTGCCAGGTTGCTTAATTTTAATGGACTTGCCTTATATCGTTGCTGTATTTGAGATAGGATATTTTTTTTGTAGCTGGCACGCTGTAATTGCCAACAGCCTAAATAGAGAAGCAGAGGCAACAATAGTATAAATCCAATTGAAGGTAGTAATTTAGGGGTGAAAACAAACCCATAGCAGTGTAGTCTAAACAAAGACTTTTGTCGGAGTGATGTCACAATAGGGCTCACACTAATGTAATAGTAAAGGAAGGTTCTATGTTACTAAAAGTTATCATCATATTGCTACTAATATTAGTGTTATATTGTTTGGCAAGCGGGTTATGGTTTTTAGCTAAGGAAGAGCGGGGTTCTACTAAACTAGCGCGAGCACTCACTTGGCGTATCATATTGTCAGTGTGCTTGTTTTTATTTCTAATCTTTGCTTATTTTATGGGTTGGATTGCACCGCATGGCTTGGTGGTTGTGCCTTCGTCATAGATAATTTTCTACAAGGAGAAAGCGATGGGGTATCATGGCATAAGTGTTGGCTCAATATTAATTGTGCTTGCGATCGTTCTTTTATTGTTTGGCACCAAACGGTTGCGTCATATTGGCAGTGATCTGGGTGCTGCACTGAAAAGTTTTCGCAAAGGTATGGATGATAAAAATTCGGATCCTGTGAAAAAAGAAGACAAGCCGTCTACACAAAAAACTGGCAAATAAATATGTTAGATATTGGTTTTTTGGAGTTAGGCGTTGTTGGTATTGTTGCGCTTATTGTTTTCGGGCCAAAGCGTTTGCCAGAAATAGCGAGGTTGGTGGGTGTGTGGACGTCCGGTGTGCGAAGAGTATGGTTGGGATTAAAGAAAGAGGCTGATTCAACTCTCGATGATATCACCGAAAAGCCCTCACAGCCTGATAACACAAAAAATGGTCGTGAATGAATATGCAAACTACGACGGTCTCTTATCTTCTAGAGCTACGCAGCCGCTTGATACGTTGTTTAATAGTGGTAGCCATTATTCTTTTAATAGCACTTCTTTTTGCCAATAAAATATATACTTTTTTAGCATTGCCTTTGATTGTACATTTCACCAATGGACAAGCGCTGATAGCTACAGCAGTGCCAGCGCCTTTCCTCGTGCCTTTTAAAAGTGCGTTGGTTGTCAGCATCTATATTGCAGTTCCTTATATATTACATCAGTTGTGGTGTTTTGTTGCGCCAGCACTGTATCAAAATGAAAAACGTATTATGTGGCTTATGCTGGTAACCAGCTCACTGTTATTTTATTTGGGCACGATTTTTGCTTACTGCGTGGTTATGCCGATTGTATTTAAATTCTTTATTTATGTGGCACCATTGGGTGTTGAGGTAAAGCCAGACATTAGTCAGTATTTGAGTTTTATTCTTAAATTATTTTTGGCTTTTGGTTTGTCTTTTGAAATACCGGTGGTGGTCGTACTATTAACCATTGCGGGATTATGTTCTATAGCAGCACTTAAGAAAAAGCGCCCTTATATTATTGTGGGGGCTTTTATTTTTGGGATGGTGTTAACTCCGCCCGATATTATTTCTCAGATATTTTTAGCTGTGCCAATGTGGATTTTATTTGAGTTTGGTTTATGGTTGTCTGTTTTTCTTGCAAAGAAAAGAAACATATCACGGGAGCAAGTATGAGTTGGTTGTATTTAGCACTTGCTATTGCCATGGAAGTGATTGGTACGAGTTGCATGAAATTATCCTTTGGCATGACACGCTTATGGCCTACTTTGGGTATGTTCTTTTTTTATGCGCTTGCCTTTGCAGGTCTATCCCAGGCACTAAGATCTATTGAAATGAGTATTGCCTATACGATTTGGGCAGGTGTGGGTGTTGTATTGATAACGATTATTGATTATTACGTATTTAAAGCGCAATTAAGTAGCTTAAAATTGTTTGCAATATTGATTATATTGTTAGGAACTATGCTGTTGAAAGTGCTAAATTAAATTGCACGATATAGTGAAAAAGCTTAAAATTTGGATGGGTTTTATCGGTTTTTTATAAGGGATTGTGAGGGATGGCGTCAGACAAAGACATTGACGAGAA
>JAJFJO010000043.1 GCA_021774015.1 Gammaproteobacteria bacterium | reverse complement strand
TATTATTCTCAATTTTTTTAATTTTTGGGGGTGCAGCCGTCTTCTCAACTATTGCATTACTGACTCGTCAATCGATGCTGGTCGCTTACATGGTGTTGGGTGTTGTGTTGGGTCCCTGGGCTTTGAGGTGGGTTCAAGATGCCAAAATGATTCAGCATGTAGGTGATATTGGCATTATCTTTCTATTATTTTTATTAGGTTTGCATTTGCCACCCCAAAAATTGATTCATATGTTGCGAAAGGTCAGTTGGGTTGGATTTGTTAGTTCCCTTGTATTTATGGCAATAGGCTATGGCGTGGGGTTGGTATTTGGTTTCAATCAAACTGAATGTTTGATCATCGGTGCTGCCATGATGTTCTCTAGTACTATTATTGGTATTAAATTATTGCCTACAACGATCTTGCATCACCAGCATACAGGTGAGGTTATGATTGGTGTTTTGCTGTTGCAAGATTTACTAGCGATCTTGGTGCTACTTGTTATGCATGCTACAGCATCGGGTGGATTTAACCTCAAAGATGTTCTGCTGATAGCCATTGGTTTTCCAGTGGTGCTCCTATTTGCTTTTATGTTTGAACGTTACGTGTTGATGAAGTTGTTTACAAGATTTAGCCGGATTAAAGAGTATATGTTTCTTGTCGCTATTGCGTGGTGTTTGGCGATGACACAGCTTGCGACAATGCTGGGGCTGTCCAATGAAATTGGCGCATTCATTGCGGGCATTAGCTTGGCATCTAGCCCTATCTCTTTATATATTGCAGAGAGTCTTAAGCCCGTGCGTGATTTTTTCTTGGTGATGTTCTTTTTCTCGGTGGGGGCAAGTTTCAATTTAGAGTATTTGAGTGTCGTCATTGTGCCTGCACTTGTACTGGTTCTGATCCTGTTTGCTGCCAAGCCGCTGACCTATCAATGGCTGCTAAGGCAAGTGGGGGAGTCTAAACAGGTCGCTTGGGAGGTTGGCACACGATTAGGGCAGATTAGTGAATTTTCATTAATCATTGCTTATGTGGCATTAGATAGTAAACTTATTGGAGATAAGGCAGCTTATTTAATTCAGGCGGCGACTATTTTGTCTTTTGTGGTATCATCTTATTTAGTTGTGATGAAATACCCAACACCGGTTGCCACGTCAGACCGACTAAGGCGTGATTGAGATAAGGAAGAAAAAATGGCATTTATAGTAATACTTATTGTTTTAGGCATACAACGATACCTACAGTTTTACAGTCATCAGTACCATATTGACTGGATGCACGGTTATTTCTCGTGGATGAATACGAAATTAACGCAAGTAACGAAAGGGCATGGCTTGTTAGGTTTGGCTATTTTAATTGTGCCTATTATATTAATAGTCGCTATCGTATTTGCTCTTATTTTTCACCTTTTCGGAATTATCGGTTATTTTGTTCTGAGTTTGGTGTTTCTTTGGTATTGTATCGATGCGCGTGACTTGCACAAACACCCTTACGATGTTCAATCGCCCAAAGAATTATTTTTGATTACGTATAAAAAGTTATTTTCTATATTGTTTTGGTATGGATTATTTGGTCCTGTTGGGTTGGCGCTATATTTTAGTGTTGCCCAGTTATTCGAGTACTTATCCAAGCAAGAGGACGAAGCTGTGAAAGCACTGCAAAGTTCTTCTGAATTGGTTTTAGGCATTTTGGGCTGGGTGCCATTACGTTTATTAGGTTTAAGTTTTGCTTTGGTCGGTCACTTTGCTAGCACCATGAAAGTGTGGACTAAAGAACTATTTTCAGGTGTTCGTCGCAATCAAACTCAGGCAATCACCTGGGGGTGCGCAGCGTTACAGGCGGATGAGAATGCGCTGACTGAAGAGCAGCAAGCAAATATTCTTCTGATGATCGATCATGCTTTATTGGTTTGGTTGGTGGTCATGGCGCTTATTAATATAGCGATGTGGTTGGGGTAAGGTTTCCTGGGCAGCTATTTTACTGCAGGAGTGTTAGGCAGGATTAAGAGTTTGATGCATACAAGCTTTTTGGAGGGCTTACGTTCTTGCTAATATCCTTCATCAGATGGTAATTCAGTCTAGAATATACCATCACTAGATGGTATTATTTGTTGTGTTATACGATCTATAGATTGTAGCACTCAGCAATTGGAGGTGGGGCATGTCTTTTCAACGACTTAAGGAGATATCGAGTGACTTGATTGCAGAGTCAGAGAACTTCCCTTTTGTCCGCACTGAACTTTTTACTGGGCTTAACCCTCCAAAACAGAATGCAGTGATTTTAAAGGGTGCTCGGGGTATTGGTAAGTCGACGCTAATACAGCAGTTCTTAATGAGTCAACAAAAAGCCGGTAGTAACGTCTTATACATCTCATCTGATAGCACATTATTGGATGTTAGCCTTGCCAACTTTGCTTATGAGTACCAAAAACGTGGGGGTACATATTTAGCATTTGATGAGATTCATAAATATAATGGCTGGCAGGCTGAAGTTAAAACAATACTTGACTCATTTACTAGTCTTAAACTTATTCTCTCTGGATCATTATCCACAAGCTTGGATTACGCATCTGCTGACCTAAGCAGAAGGCACGTGATGCTTACTGCAAAGGGTTTAAGTTTACGCGAATATATTGAGAAAAAATACCAACTGAAATTCAGCACACACTCATTAAAGGAAATATTAACTAGTCCTGAAGATATTGCACGTGAAACGATCAATATTGTAAGAAAAAACAAATTAGATTTACTCGAGATATTTAAAGAATATTTGC
>JAJFJO010000420.1 GCA_021774015.1 Gammaproteobacteria bacterium | reverse complement strand
ATTACTGAGCTAACGCCTAAAAAGCTATCTGTTTTACAGAAGTTTTACCTACCCCAGATTCAACTAACAAAAACGCTCCTAGAAAATATGAGCGCCTCAATGCCAGATGACGACTATCAACCAGAAGGTGCTTTTTATGTGCTTACCGATCTAAGTGACCTTATTGGTACGCCTTTACACAACGAGGCACAAAAAGCACTCGGGAGAAAGAATTTAATTGAGAACGATGAAGATATTTCCTACCACCTTTTATTCAAATTTGGCGTAATGATTGCACCCCTTTCCTATTTTGGCCACCGACCTAAGGCAGGCTTTTTGCGAATCACATGTAGCTTGGGGCCTACAGAAATTATTGGAATGATGGGGCAACTGCAAGATGCTTTAATTGAAGCAAGAACGACCAAGTGTAAAGCAGTTAAGAAAGAGCTGCTCGACTTTTTTGAGGAACATGGCCTGCAATCAGGATATCCAAAGAAAGCCTTAGATGGCAAATTTACGGCTATAGAAAAAGCACCCAAAGGCGGCGAAACAACAACCACAACAACCATAATTGATTTGAAACAGCAGCTAGCCGCTTTAGAAGCGCTGAAATCAGATGACAGTCTAAGGACAAAATCTGGTAGAACTTTCCAAGAAACTCATTCTGCAGCGACCAATATAGCAAGAGTATTTAAGGGATTCCTGGCAAGAAAGAAAGTTAAACGTCTAAAAGAAGAGCATCATACAACCTGGGAAGCACATAAAACAAGCTTCTGGGCCGGGTCAGGCAGATCATCAATGGAAGATGCAGAACCTTGGGAGCTAGAGGCACTGCTAGAGCAATGGCATAACAAGCACACACCTCCCCAAGATGAAAGCCCTAACTCAACAGTTCCAGGCGAGTTCATACACGGTGCAGGACGACCACCTACCCCTTGCGGGTAAACTGATTGTTAAACCTTTCGCAACATCAACAAGTATACACATAGGAAAAACACAGTGGGTGCTAACGCGGCTAGAAATGGTGGAAACTGATACACCATCGTTATCGGCCCAAAAAATTGGTTCAACATATAAAATGCAAAACCTACCACAATACCGGTCAATAATCGCGAACCCGCTGATGCGGAACGCAGCGATCCAAAAATAAAGGGGATGCCTAAACAAATCATCACAATGGTTGTTAAAGGCTGAATCACGCGCTGCCAAAACGCAAACCAATATTGGCTAGTGACCAAACCCGTCTTCTCTCGATATAGAATACTCTTCAGCAAACCCACAACCGATTGTTCAGATGCACCTTTTGTTATCTGGTGCGCATAGCGTGGGTTAAATAAAAAATGTACTGGCTCGCTCGACAACTTTTGACCCACAGCCCGCTTCGAATTGAAATCTGTTTCTTGAATATCATGCAACACCCACTGCCCCCTACCATCCAAAACAGCCGTCTTTGCCTTAATCACATCGCGCAAATGCAACCCGCGATTGAATTGATACATCAACACATCACTAACTTTTGATGGGGACACAACAGAGC
The DNA here is from genome assembly GCA_021774015.1 of Gammaproteobacteria bacterium. Taxonomy (GTDB): domain Bacteria; phylum Pseudomonadota; class Gammaproteobacteria; order Coxiellales; family Coxiellaceae; genus JAJFJO01. The sequence continues at coordinate 1,287 of JAJFJO010000420.1, read as the reverse complement.
CGATGTGAATAAAATCATTTTCCTGATGCAACCAAATACCACTGGTTAAATAGTTACGGCTCAGTGACTGCCCCATGGCTTGGGTTTTCATTTGATCCGCCTTAAACTGCAAGGCAGGTGCAACCACCTCTCCTACCAACGTTACCACCACAATCATCAGTATCGCCGTTTTTATCACCGACCATGCAATACGATGAATAGACACACCTGCCGAACGCATCACCATGAGCTCACTGGTCGACGCAATACGACCCAACCCAATTAAACTTCCTAAAAAACCAATCATCGGAAAAAGTTGATAACAATCACTCGGTAATTTCATTGGCACATACAGTAGCGCTAACCACACTGTAAAATGTCCAACACCAATGGTATTGAGTTGTTGCACAAACTCCATAAAACTTTCGATGCCAACCACAATCAACAACACCAGCACAGTCGCTGTCAGAATATTAGTCCGAATATAACGATCAAGCAGACGCATGTTGCCGCCCTCTATTCATTATCACTCTATATAGGCGCTTCCATCCCGTGCGGTGCATAATCAACAACAAGCCAACCAATAATAAACCCGCATGCATCGGCCATAAGCCAACCGTTGGGCTTAACGTTCCATTCTGCATCCAAGCACGCCCTAAAAATAACAAATCAGCATACGCCACATAAATTAAAATCGCCGGCAATAACTGCATAAAACGTCCACGACGCGGATTAACCTGGCTCAATGGAAATGCAATCAGCGGGAAAATTAAAATGGACAACGGCAACGCAATACGCCACTGTAAAATGGCTAGCGCTTGCGGGTTGGTATGTCGCGCCCGCCATAACTCACTAGTCGGATGCGTTAAATAACCACCACCGATATGTGGTACGGCGCTCAATAAACGCAACCCGTAATTCGAAAACCGCATATCTTGATAATGCGCGCTGCCTGGCGCTCCCACATAACGATCCCCGTGATGAAAAGTTAAGTAATTCCCGAATTGATTAGGCACTCCATGCTCCGTTGCCGTATTCGATACGGTCACATCCCACGTTGTCGGCTGTCCAGCACGCGCCTTTTGTTTTAACGCTAAAAACACATCCTTCAACTCACCTTTAACATGCGACACTTGACCCGCATAAAACACACCAGCCTTACCAAGTGACTGAAAACGTTGTGGTGCAATTTTTGCTATAGAAGCACTTGCCACAGAATCCGCCAATACTTTAAATTGATACTTCTCCATAAGTGGCTCCACCCACAGCATCAACCATGCAACCACCACCATCACAGCAACAGAGAAA
>JAJFJO010000419.1 GCA_021774015.1 Gammaproteobacteria bacterium | reverse complement strand
TTTTGCAGACAAAAAGCGCATCTTTCTCGTAGTGAGCGTAGTGCGAGTTGCTTTAGGTTAGTGTAATTTTAATGATGAGCCTTCTTTAAATCGATAAAATCAATCAATTAAATTACTTAATTTAAGTTTTATTTAATATTCATGCCCTATAATAATGTTTTGTATATATAATTTATCGAGGTTATTATGAGTAGAAATAGTCAAGATCAAGATGGTGAAATGGAAGAGGATGGTGCAAGCAGTGAGAGGACAGATCGTGCTACGGATAATTCTATTGACTCAGACGGTGTAGCCGCTGAGTATTCTGCCCCACAAGTAGGCGATGATTCAACTGCTTCTGCTGAAAGTTTTGATGAAGATGTAAGGGCTGCTGTGGGGAGACCACGGTCATATAGTGGATCTGGATCTGGTTCTGGTTCTGGTTCTGGTTCTGGAAGTGGTACAGGAGATACCTTTAGCACACCTTCCTATACGAGTGCTACAGGTATGTTCAATAAGATGGAAGAAACCGGTAAAAAAATAGACGATGAGGGTGCTGGTGCTGGTGCTGGTGCTGGTGCTGGTGCTGGTGCTGGTGCTGGTGCTGGTGCTGGTGCTGGTGCTGGTGCTGGTGCTGGAATTCCAAGTGAGGGCAGTGGTGAACCAACTTCTTCATCATCTGATGGGCAATCTAGAAGAAGAGGTGCTCGTAGGAGGAATAGTGATCCCGGTATCTTTTCCCCTGTTCCCCCACCTTCGCCTTCCAGAGGCTCAGCTAATACTTCTGATACAGAGGATGATAATGACCATGGGCCCGGAACCCCAAAATCAGGAAAATAAAATGACAGTATTGACTTCTTGCTAGGAGCCGGCCTTCCAGGTGCTATATGCGGTTGGCTCTTGCAGAAGTAATGATTTAACTGCGTTTTACTAGGTTGAAGTGCGTATTAATTTGCGTTAGTATTCGAGGCATGTTTAGTTTTATATTTTATAAGTTATCGATAACGCATAACTGATGGTGGTACTGTCATGAGATCACTTACTGTTGATGATCTAAGAAAACGACCAATAGACCCCTCGTTGCTGAAGAGTCTTTCTGATGTGGATGCGAGGTTATTAGCAAGAATAGTAAAGGCAAAACGTCGTACTGCTTTTAAGATTTTAAAAAAACATGTCGAGAAGCCCCCCACATTGTTTCCCAAGAAAAGATCGAAAAAAAAGGATCCAAACTTGCTTAGAGAAGCATTAGAAAACTCGACGTTGTTATCGTTAAAACGTCGAAATAATGCTAGCAAGTTAGCTGCGTTGTATGAGTTTGACGATCAGATGATCAATGAGATCGTTTTGCCTTCTAAGCGATGGCAAGAATTAAGGCGTAAATAAGCTTCGCCGAGCTGTGAACATGCCCCAGGCGGAGCGGTAGCTTGTAGAAGTGTAATTTAAGTTCACCAGCTTTTTTATTTTGCGTTTGCTCAATTAACTCGAACTTTCTCTGTGCGGGTTTGATATTGGTTTCTAATGTGCGCTGTTGAGGTCTAAGAGAGCCAACATGGCTTTTGTGAAGAGCCCCTTTGTTATATAATCACCGCACAGAGGAGAATTCATATGAAAATCAAATATTTTATAATGGCATTGCTGCTTAGTTTGAGTTTTATATCATTAAATAGCCTTGCATTACCCCAAGGTTCTTATCAATCTACCTGTCGGCACTGTGTTTTGCTTGATGGAACTTTGTCCTGCCAGTGTCAGGTGAATCCGGATGCGTGGTGGCCGAATAAAGTTTCATTCCTTCGGGTGAGGCCAAGTTGTTATCGTATTTATAATGATCGTGGCACGTTGAGATGCATGGGGAAGCCTTTGCCTCGTTACCTGCCTTGGGGTAATTATAAGGACACGTGCCGTTACTGCCGTTTCAGTCAAAATTACTTAACCTGTCAATGCCAAATGCGTGATGGTGTTTGGCGTCCAACTTCGTTATGGGTGCGCCCGCGCTGCACGCCTATCCGAAATCAGAATGGTCATTTGGTCTGTCATCACCAACGATGGTGGCCATTGCCAGCAGGTTCCTATAAGGAGACATGTCAATTATGTCATTTTAATGGGCGTGTGTTGAGATGTAATTGTCAACGAGCTAACGGCTCCTGGCGTCCATCACGTTTGCGTGTTGGGCCGTATTGCAACTGGATTGCCAATCAAAATGGCCGATTGATTTGTTGATGAAAAATTGTATGTGTACATGAGTCGCATATTAAATAAAAAATTAAGGTGAATTATGCAAGCGTATTTTATAGAAAAACGAGATGAAAAAACGATACCAATAAAAATCATTCAGGCGGATGAATTGGACGGCTGGTTGGGGCAACAAGATGATGCCGTGTCACAATGGGTGCAAGCCAATCAGTATCAAGCAAAGCCGGGTACGCATTGTTTAGTGCCTAACTCGACAGGTGATATAGCCTGTGTGTTATATGCGAAAGAACCTCGGCAGTTATGGTCTTATGCTAAATTAGCAGCATCGTTACCCGCTGGAGAATATTATTTAGATGCAGATAGTCATGGTCTGCAACAGGAAGCTGAGTGGGAACTTGCTTTGTTAGGTTGGGGCTTGGGGCACTATAAATACCAGCGTTATTTGAAAAATGACAATACAAGATTAGCACAATTAGCATTGCCTTCGCATATGGATAAGCAGTGGTTAGATGATTTGCTTTATACCCATGTTTTTGTCCGCGATTTAATTAATACACCTTGTGAAGAAATGGGCCCGCCGGATTTGGCGGATGCTGCAAAAAAATTAGCAAAAAGTTTTTCTGGTAAATGCAAAATTATATCCGGTGATGCGTTATTAAAAAATAACTTTAATACGATACACGCTGTCGGTAGAGCTGCTGCACGTGAGCCACGTTTAATCGACATTACTTGGGGCGACAAAAAACACCCTAAGGTGACGTTGGTTGGGAAAGGTGTGTGTTTTGATACGGGCGGGCTTGATCTTAAAGGTGCTGCTGGCATGCGCGAAATGAAAAAAGATATGGGTGGTGCGGCACACGCATTAGGCTTGGCATGTTTGATTATGTCGCAGAAGCTGCCAGTGCGTTTGCGCGTTTTAATTCCTGCAGTTGAAAATTCCGTGTCTGGAAATGCGCTGCGCCCAGGTGATGTGATTCGTACCCATGCGGGTAAAACGGTTGAGATTCATAATACTGATGCAGAAGGGCGTTTAATACTGTGTGATGCATTATCTGAAGCGGTGGCAGAAAAGCCAGAATGTTTATTTGATTTTGCAACGCTCACCGGTGCAGCCTTCGTTGCTTTGGGCTCAGAAATTCCTGCATGTTATTCTAATAATGAAGCTTTAGCAGAAGGCGTAACATCCGCGTCTCAAAAAACAGAAGATTTATTATGGCGTTTGCCTTTACATGCTGCCTATAAGCACTATTTAAAAAGCACTATTGCAGATATTAGTAATGCATCGCCTGTGCCAATGGCAGGGTCTATTACGGCTGCTTTATATTTGCAAGAATTTGTACCTGATGATATCGCGTGGATGCATTTTGATATGATGGCTTCTAATCCAACTGCTCAGCCTGGCCGACCTAAGGGCGCTGAGGTAATGGCCATACGCGCGGTGTTTTATTATTTGCAGGAGCGGTATGGGTTGTAGTGAGTGGTTTTGAGTCAAGCCACTTAGCAACGCACCTCCGCGGTGGTGTGGTAAGCACGTGCTGCGTTCTGTGTGTAGTCAGTGCCTGAGTGAGTTTTATAAACAACGTGCCTTTGCGCCATTCTAACCACCCAGATTGGGGTCTCCAATGTTGCTACACGATACACCTGTCATCGCTAGGCGCATTTTGTAAGTTCTTATCCCGGTTCTATCTGCTAAAATCAACACTCGCCCATTGAGCTGAAGCAGTTTATAATGGTGGATTCATATGCCAAGATGGGCAGACATAATGATTGTGTTACTCTGAAAGGGAATTTCAAATGACAAACGAACAAACCTCCATTGCCTCCAAATTTCGCCCAGTCTATATTGTAGATGGTGC
>JAJFJO010000418.1 GCA_021774015.1 Gammaproteobacteria bacterium | reverse complement strand
CGTTGATACCGGCCAGCCGTAACGGGTTGCAATAATGAGCCAAGTTCCTGCAGCAAGTAAAGAGGCCATCATTCCATAAATCAAAATTTCTGGAGATTGAGCAAACAGGTTTGCTTCAATAATTTTTGAACGAATGGTGTTGGTTACTTGACCACCGGCGAGTAATGAGCCGAGTGCTTCAAAGATAGCCGCGACGAGAATAGCTTGTGTGAGAGTGAGTGCTTTTGAGCCTACCGAGGTGCCCATCGCATTAGCCACATCATTTGCACCAACACCCCAGGCCATAAAAAAGGCAAAAACAGCCGCCAAAATGATAAATAATTGCCCATGATCCATTGGGGGTTCCTTTTCTAGTGACTTAGACCTAATTTCTATTAGAGATTGTAGTTCCGCTACTGTTTTTAAGTGTAAGAATATGTAAAATAGCATTGAACTCATCTAGAGCCAAGCACAAGTTTTTGGTTTGCTCATTTAAGCAATAAGGATTTATCCATGAGTCAAACTCTAAAAAGCACGGAGCTCATTTTAAATGACTCTGGCAGCGTTTATCATTTAGACCTACTTCCCAGTGAGCTGGCTGACACTATTATATTCGTTGGTGATCCAGATCGCGTGCCGTTGGTATCCAAGCACTTTGACAAGGTCGACATAATTCGCCGCAAGCGTGAGTTTGTGACGCATACCGGTTCCATTGGGTCTATGCCCATCTCGGTTATTTCAACAGGTATTGGCGCATCGAACATTGATATTGTGCTCAATGAAATTGATGCATTGGTTAATGCCGATTTTAAAACGCGTGAATGGCGCCCCAATTTAAAATCTGTTCGTATTATTCGGCTTGGCACTTGCGGGGGGTTGCAGGAAGACATTCCCGTGGATAGTTTAATTATGTCTTCTTATGGGTTTGCGTTTGATGGTTTTTTAAAATTTTATCAGCAACAATATTCAAAAGAAGAAAAAGAGCTTCTTGCTTTAGTGAAACAACAATTTAGCCAGTTGCCGGTTATTGATAACGCTTATGTGGGTCGAGGTTCGGAGCAATTAGCGGCCTTGTTTGATCAACATTGTCATCAAGGTATCACGATGACGTGCTCGGGTTTTTATGGCCCTCAATATCGCCATTTGCGTCTTCCGCTGAATAATGGCGATATTTTTAATATGGCGATGCAGTTAAAATTTCGTGATCAAGTCGTGACAAATTTAGAAATGGAAACAGCGGCTATTTATGGGCTGGGTGGATTGTTAGGGTATGACTGTTGTTCGATAAGCACGGTCGTGGGCAATCGCATTACACAAGATTTGACAAAAAATTCTGCGAAGGCCGTTGATAATATGATTCAGACGGTGTTGGGTGTATTATCGTCTTAGATTGCGTTGTCCTAGGGAGTTATTGCTCCCAGGGAGGGTCAGAGAAATATGCGATAGGGTTGGTCACGTGAATGCCATTTGAGTCAAATGGTGTTTTAAGGTCTCCAACAATTTGAATTGCACGTTTTGGTTTTAATTTTTCTGCATAATATCTGAGGGGTTTTGATATACCTGTGTCAGAAGTTTTTACTTCAATTAAATCTTGAATAATATTTTCGATATAGACAACGAAGTCAACTTCACGCCCTTCTTTGTCACGAATATAGTATAAACGACATCGTTTTCCGTAATAATCTTCAATAAAATTCAATCTTTTTAGTAGAGTATTGGCGACTAGGTTTTCTAATCGAGCACCTTCGGTGTTAGGCTCAATAACATCGGCATTATCATAAAAATATACTTTATGAGGTTTGTGTATTGCACGTGGTACATTACGTACCAGTGGTGTTAAGGAAAAGCAAATATACATGCGTTTGATTAGAGCCAGCCACGATTTAGTTGTGTTTGGGGAGACACCTAAATCGCCAGCAATACTTGAGAATGTTGTGGTGCTGCCAACTCGTTCACGCAGAGCATCAACAAATAGAGATAGCAGTTGTAATTCACGTATTTTTTCTAAGTCTCGAATATCTTCGCGCAGCACGCGATTAAATCTTTCAGTGCGCCAGCGGCGCGCCTCACGTTCATCATTCATTAAAAAAGGCTCAGGAAAACCTCCAAATTTAAGTAAGCGTTTTAGTGCGTCTTGCTTGTCTATGCCGGAAGGCAGTTCATCAATAGTAAAAGGATGTAAACGCCAATAATGATATCTCCCCATTAAAGAATCACCACCACGTTTATAAATATCAAGCCGTGCTGAGCCAGTGACAAGGTATTGTTGAGAGTTTGGTTTAATATCGTATACGCCCTTTATCCATTGCTTCCACTTGGGATACTTATGCAGTTCGTCGAAAATAACCAGCTCGCTTGCCAGCGCCCATTGTTTATTAAGAATCTGTTTGCGATGATTGTCATTATCCCAATTAAAATAATCGGAGTGCGAGTACTCACTATCAGCCAGATGTTTTGCCAAGGTGGTTTTCCCTACTTGCCTGGGGCCCCCAATAAAGACCATTTTTTTCTTTAGGTCTTCAGCAATAAACCGCTCGCAATAACGTAACATATTCTTTGTTCCTGGCATTGTATTTAAATGGCTATATTTCAGTGTACTGCAAATTAGCCTTGGCTATTTTGCAGTGTACTGAATTTTTTACAGGAATGCAAACGCATTAGTTTTCAGGGCGGCACGCCTGAATAGCTTCATCAAGCAGCTTGCTGGCGCCAATACGGACATGTTTAGGTGTGATCCACTGTTCTCCCATATGATGCACGATAAGTTGAAGGTAACTTTGTGCTTGCTCTGGCGTGCGTACACCACCAGAGATTTTAATACCAACCTGCTTTTTTGATGATGCGTTGTGATGTTTAATAACGCTTAGCATTACATCGACTGCTTCTAATGTTGCACCGGTCGCTATTTTCCCCGTTGATGTTTTAATAAAGTCAGCGCCTGATTTTACAGCAATCTCAGCTGCCTTCTTAATTAAAATTGGATTCATTAATGCGCCAGACTCTAGAATAATTTTTAATGTATGGTCGTCGGCAGTTTTGCGACATGCATGTAAATAAGTTTCTATAAAATCACAATCATTGTCGAGCACGTGCTGGTATGGCAGCACCACATCAATTTCATTAGCGCCAGATTTAATCGCTTTTTTAATATCTTCAACGCAACTTGATACATCATCGCCACCATCTGGAAAATTTACAACGGTTGCTACAGGAATACCCGAGTCTTGTAATAATTGTTTTGCTTGTGAAATAAATTGAGGGTAAATGCAAACAGCAGCGACCTTAGGTTTAACGGATACTGCTTTATAGCATAGCTGGCTGATGGTGTCGCTACGGTCATCCTCATTTAAGCTCGTTAAATCGATGAGTGATATGATGTGTTGGGGTGTTATGGTCATGCTGTTTACCTGGCGTAGGCGTTACAATCAAGTTTATTTATATTCATCCAGAAAAGAAACCACCAACCGCTTCAACTTTTCCACCGCGACTTTAGCGCCACTTAAAGTGACATCATGACTTAACTCAACATCATTCATGCCGGCAGCCATATTGGTAATCGCTGAGATAACCGCAACGCGCATGCCGCAATGTCTAGCTGTGATGACTTCAGGTATCGTTGACATCCCAACGACATCAGCACCCAAAATACGAAATGCTTTAATTTCTGCCGGTGTTTCAAAGGTTGGGCCTAACACACCGATATAAACACCTTCAGTAGTGTTGATGTTTTCTTTTTTGGCGGCTTTGTGAATCAATGCGCGCAGATCAGAGCTGTATGCATTTTCCATCCCAACAAATCGTGGGCCAAAGGCGCTATTGTTTTTCCCAACCAGTGGGTTGTTAAATTGAAAATTAATATGATCATTAATGACAACGAGCTCACCTGGGCCAACTTCTGGGCGCAAAGAACCTGAGCTGTTTGTTGCTAATAAATCGTCACAGCCTAATAATTTTAAAGTACGTACGGGGGAGATTAATGATTCAGCCGGTTTTTCTGGAGATAAATGAGAATAGCCCTCATAAAAGTGTGAGCGCCCATGCAGGCAAGCAACCGGCACGCCTTGCAAATAGCCTAGTGTAATTTGACCGCTGTGTCCCTCTACAGATAACTGTGGAAAGCCAGGTAAGTCGTGGTACTGAATAGTTTTTGCATCCTTAATGGTGTCAGCGAGAGGCCCTAAGCCAGAGCCCAAGACAATGCCAAGCTTTGGGGTGAAGCCAGAGACATATTCGCGAATGGTGTTTGCAGCATCTTGTGCGTAGTGAGTCATGGGGTCTCCAATAATTGTGATCCAAATGGGTACGGTAATAAATTAGCAACAGTGATCATTTTATGCTGGCCGTTCGTAGTGCATAAATGCACTTTTGTATCAGCGTCTGAAAATTCATGTAGACGTTGTCGACATGCACCACACGGTGGGCAAAGCGCATCGCCCGGAATTAAAATCAGTGCTTCAACAATTTTTGTATGGCCATGGCTGACCATCTGTCCAAGTGCGCTAGCTTCCGCACATAGCGTTAGCCCGTAAGACGCATTCTCGACATTGCAGCCAGAAAATAACGTGCCATCTGCTGCGCGAAAACAAGCAGCAACGGGGAAGTGTGAATAAGGAGAGTAGCTATTGTGTAATACGCTTTTAGCGTGCTCATATAGATCTTGTGGGTGGCTCATTGTTTCCATCTATTCATTCCGTTTTTCATAAATTTTTGGGCGGGATGAATAGATTTAATGCTCCAAAAGGTGTCGCGACCCATCCCCATCTCTATGAGTGTGGTAATACTAATAGACTCTTATGGGTGTCGCAAGCTCGTATGCTTTAAATTTTTCTTAGTGTGCTCCGTGCTCACGTGCGCTGACGCGTTTAGCTTGCGGGCCGTCATCCCCGAAGGATTTTAAAAAGTGAACATCAGCTCCCACCCTAAGCCTATCAAAATGCAGCGAAGTGACATTTCCTGAGTTGAAGTAATACTCAGTAATGCCATCAGAGCCTAGAATAAAACCAAAATCATCGAATAGCCGTACAATTTTGCCATGCACAGGCTCCAGGTGATTTTTGACGCGGTGGCGTAATTGGTCACGGTAGGTGCGCAACTGTTCACGCATGCTGTCAAATGCATCGCGAATAGCGATCCATAAATTTTCGTTTTCTTTGTGATTGACGGCTAGTTCTCGACCGGGCATGTTGAGCCTAATGTGCACACTGTGTAATTTCCCTTGGTTTTGATGCTTTTGAGTCTGCTCGACAACGACATGGCAAGAAATTACTTCTTTAGCGCTACCGGCCAACTTATCCACCTTCTCCTGAATATGTTCCTTTATAGCGGGGGAGTTATCGATGTCTCTAACGGTAATCTGTAGTGGTTGTTGCATAGCCAAGCCCTCTTCCTCGTAATATAATGATAGATAATGTTATTTTATTTATTATGGGCCCTCCTTACCGTAGATCACATATAAACTATAGAATATAATCTGGGCATTTGCTTGCTTTAGCACAATGTTTGTATTGCGATCAGCGTGATCTAACTAGCTGTTTCCTCTTCACTTTTGCCTTCTAGTAGCTCTTGAAGTGCCTGGATAACATTAGGCGGGTTATCACGCAAGAATGCGTTGATAGCATTAGTGATGGCACTATTTTCGTTGATTTTACTTAAGGTGCGATAATAGCGTTTAGCAATAGTGTCAGGGTTTTCATCGACCTCTTGTCTCACTATTTCCTGATTCTCTTGGAATATATTGAGCTGTTGGTATAAAGCATCCAACACTTTTCGAGCATGATTGGCTAAATTGTGACCTACTTGGTATGATGTTTTCTTCATATCAAAAACCTACCAGCAACTTCTGCTTCCTTTATTAGCTTAAATCCTTAAAAAACATTTTACGTATAATGCCAGCGTCAGTACAGGATAAAATGATGCGGTGATGTTTATCTTGCACCGGTGTAGGATAAATTCTGGTGTAAAACATACGGAAAGCCACATAAGGACCGGACCGACTGGTTGTGTGGGCAAAGTGGCTCAAGGTGGGTTATTTAGCGGTTTCAGTGGCGGTTCCCTGCTGAATACGGTTAAAAATTTCTTCACGATGTATAGCAACACTCTTAGGAGCATCGATACCAATTCTTACCTGGTTGCCTTTAACTTCAAGTACGCTTATCTTGATTTCGCCGTTATTGATGATTAGGCGCTCTCCAACAGTGCGTGTCAGCACTAACATGGTAGTCTCCTTAAAACTATATGATCTTATAAATTTGCATTATACAGACGCGAACCGCACGTGCAAGAGGCAATACTGCAACTATTCAAATCGCTAAACGTGTATACCAATAACGCTATTTTATCGCTTATCACGAAGATGCTCCTTTTCGGGGTGTGCGAAAATGTTACTTTATCGAATAGGCGGTAATATCATTTGCTTGGAGTGTTGATTCTAGCGTAAGTTTTGTCTCACTGCTCACATTTGCGCTTTGATCCATATCTTTAATCGCAAATGTGAGAGCAAACTGTAATGATTTTCCAGCGAGATTGCTACAAATTACAGTAGGTTTATTAGTTTCGTCTTGATAAATTTGATCATGCTGAGTCGTAGCCTTAAGTAAAAGCGCCATGACTTTTTCCGTATCAACATTGCGAGGTGTTGTGATTTTGATATGCACAGAAGACATTTTATTATGGTACGTGTAGTTGATCACGCTAGAGCCAATAAATTTTGAGTTGGGAACTATAATGTCCTCATGATTAGGTGTAGTAATTCGAGTTGCGCGTAGGCTGATTTTTTTTACAGTGCCAAAAACACTGTCTAGTTTAACTTTATCTCCTACTTTTATAGGTTTTTCTACAAATAAAATAAGCCCAGATAAATAGCTGCTGACAATGTCGCGTAAGGCAAAACCAATGCCGACAGATAAGGCACCTGCAATAATCATAACGCCTGTCAGATTTATTCCTGCAACGTAGGATACGAGAATAAAGACGATAATAAAGCCAATGTATTGTGTCAGGGTTGTAATGGTGACTTGCAGCCCAGGTTCGGATTTACGTCCACCCGCTTTGCCCAAGGCAGTAGCTACAAACCTTACCATCATAAACAAGAAGGGAAAAATAGCTAAGGCTAGTAAAATACGCGCAGGGATGAGCGTCATTTTTTTAGAGGTGTAGCCCTCAAAAAAATGGGTTTTTAGACCTTCAGTCCACACAGCTGGCGCATGCCAAAGCACTAAAAATAAATAAACAAATCCAATTAAGGCGAATATGTAGAGACTAAATCTAAAGAGCTGCAGTTCAGAAAGAAACTTGTTTCCGCTAACACCTAGTGAATGGCGTATGGATCGACTAAACTCACTTTTATTGCTGTTAAACAGGTTGATTATTGCTTCAACAATAACGAAAAATAAACCTAATGCCACAAATAAAAGGGTGCTTATAAAGACACCTCTTACCAAGAATGTAGCAAAAAAATGATAGCCCAGCCATTCTGCAGCTAATGTTGCGATAAGTAGAGCAAACAATACGCCTTTTAGCAGCAAATGAAAGATAGTGCCTTTGTTTTTTATAATTGGAAATTCAAGTAAGGCAAAAACATACCAAATTAAAATAACGGTAAGACCTGTCACATACAGGCTGCGTGCGATTTCAATAACTTCAGCAGGAAGGGTTTTATTTGAGAAAAATAAAGAGGTAACGTAGCCAACAAGCACATAAGAAATCAATATAGCGAATCGATAGGATAATGTTTTAGCTAATGTTGGTGTGGCATTTAAAGGGTTTGGTATATTATAAGGTGGGTTGAGCAGCATTCTAGATATGGCGATAAACAGCACGTAGGAAAACAAAGCAAAAATAATGTCATCGAGGTAAGCTTCAGTTGGGGTATTGAATAAAGCTGCCGTTAAAAAAGTGCTTAAAGCAACTAATGACAACAAGGGAATTGAGTAGCGCTTGAGAGTTGCAAGAAACGCAATAAAAATTCCAGCTTGTTTTTCCTTCCTTCTGTTTAAAATAAAATTACAGAAATAACGTATGGCGATGCTCAGTAAGAAAGTAAGCAGTATAATGGTGAGTAAGCCAATCATTCTGTTTTCTTTGATGTATTGCAGCCCTGCTGTATTATGAATTTCAGCAGGAGTTAAGACTAAGGCATTGAAGCTCAGTTTGCTATCTAGAATGTTCCAAAATGGGATGCCGCGTTTATATATTTGAGTCGACTTTAATTCTTGAGCCCGGGTTTTTAAATAGGACAGGGTATCTTTTGATTTGTAAATATATAAGCGACAAGAGCTCAGACGTTTCAAGTAAACCAGTTTTTGTGCGCTTACATATTGAACATCTTCCGCATCTTTATTTGTTTCAGTGTCTTCTTGAGATATTTTCATTAAATCATTGAGGGAGTCTATTTTTGTTTTAGAACGTTTAATGCAGCGGTTAGCTTGCTGCGTATAAGTTTCAATTGATTTTATCAGCTGCTGTGACTGGTATAGGCTTGGTTGACGTTTTTTTATACTATTATTGGCAGCATTA
>JAJFJO010000417.1 GCA_021774015.1 Gammaproteobacteria bacterium | reverse complement strand
ATGTTGCTGTCATTGGAACATCTGGTTGTGGAAAATCGACATTAATCCGAATACTCTTAGGTTTTGAAAAACCAAATTCTGGGGCTCTTTATTATGATGACAAAGATTTAGATAATTTAGATATTACATTAGTTCGCAACCAGTTTGGGGTGGTGCTACAGAATAGCCAAATTTTATCAGGTGATATTTTTACAAATATTGTGGGTTCATCTGCTCTTACCATAGACGATGCATGGGAAGTAGCAGAGCTGGCGGGTTTTGCAGAAGACATTCGTGCCATGCCAATGGGTATGCACACATTTCTTGGTGCGTTTGGTGGGGGGCTGTCAGGTGGGCAGCTGCAACGGTTAACGATTTGTCGAGCTATTGTTCATAAGCCCAAAATCATTATTTTTGACGAGGCAACCAGCGCATTAGATAATGTGACTCAAGCAAAAGTGAGTGAAAGTTTAGAGGGCTTAAAAGCAACTCGTATTGTAGTTGCACACCGGTTAAGCACTATTATTAATGCTGATCGAATTATTGTAATGGATGCAGGGCAAATCGTTCAAACAGGTACTTATGATGAGCTAATGCAGCAGGAAGGACGCTTTCGCGAGCTTGCTCAGCGACAAATTGCTTAAGGAATTGATAATGAAAAAATACCAACAATATAGATTAATCAACCAACCCCAACTTGTAAAAGTAATACTTTTAACTATGTTGCTTTCAGTGCTGGCATTGCTGCTAACAGGGTGCGGTGGCGATAAAACATCAGAGCGCACTAAACATATTTCTAAATCTAAAGAGCCTATTAAAATAGCTGTGGTTTGGCCTAAGCGAACTGGATTAAGAGACCTTTATAAGGGTGCATACTTAGCTGCCGATCAAATTAATCGCCAAGGTGGGATTAAAAAAAGAGTGATAAAAATTGTTGAGGTTGAAGGTTATGACAACGTTACAAAAGGTATGCGTTCTGCCCAAGAGATAGCAAATAACAGGGATATTTTAGCTGTCATTGGTCATTATCGTTCGTATGTGTCATTCCCTGCATCTGTTACCTATCAGTCTAATGGCGTGCTTATGATTAACCCTGGGAGCACGAACAATCAATTAACTAAGCAAGGCTATAAGTTGGTATTTCGTATCATTCCAAATAATAAAGTGATGGGTAATGCGTTGGCTGAATACGTGAAAAAGAAAGGCTATAAAAATATTATTATTTATTATGTTAATAATGATTATGGTCGACAGCTGGCAAATGCGTTTGAGAAAAAAGTAACATCCTACGGGGTTCATGTGGTAACACGCCGGTCTTTTGAAAAAGGCAGAAAATTATTTGGTCCCTTGATGAGGGCATGGAGTCAACTGCATAATTTTGATTCATTGTTTATTGCTGCAGACCCAACTGAGACAGCGCTTATTGTAAAGCAAGCTAGAAAGGCAGGTATCACCGCACCAGTTCTAGGAGGTCACCGAATTGACTCACGTCACTTCATTGAGCTTGCGGGTAAGGCTTCTGAAGGTATCATATTTTTTTCAACCTTTCACCATAATGACCCATCGGTTGCAGCACAAAAATTCGTGAGGGAGTATCAGGCTCAATACCACGAAGAACCTAATGTATGGGCAGCATTGGGTTACGATTCAGTGATGATTTTAGCCGATGGTATCAAAAAATCTAAATCACTTGATGCAAGAAAAATTGCTAGTGCAATAACAAAATTGCGTGGTGCACCCGGAGCTGCTGGGCCTTATTCATTTGATAAAACAGGTGAATCTATTAATGTAGACCTTACTAAAAAGGTAATTAAAGATGGTCGGTTTCGCAGAGTGGATAGAGTTAAAAAACAGCCACAGTGGTAGTATCAAATCTTTAATGCGTTTCCCAGTGTTGTGGGTAACTATTCAGGCATGTCATCTCGGAACTTAGTATTTATTGGCGAGCTTGCGAGTCTTACAAATAGTTGTATCCGGGATCTATTAGTGCAGCACTAACTAACCTAAAAGTTGGGTTTAAGGAAAAGGTGGCACTACATGAGTGAGGGTGCACTTTGGTTTGTTCTTCTCCCCATATAAAGTAAATACTTGAACGACAGTTGAACCACTATTAAAGAATGTTTTCGCGGCCATCGGTGCTTGAGAAATACTCACAGGAACCTCAACACCACTGGATTCTATCTCGCAACCAAGAGGAATGGGGTTGGTGATAACGCAAAATGTGCCAATGCTTGAAGAAGCGGACGCTATGCTTTTGTATTGGCCAGTGTCTATGCTAGGTTTCAACATTATGGATGGCTTGATTCTATCACCTAATTTATTGGGGTTGCTTGTTTTAACACAATAAATTCCAACTGCGGCGGTTGCTGTATTTAATCCGAGGACCACAACTGTGTTCAGAAGGATTAATAAAATCGCAAATTTCTTTTTCATCCGGCTGCCTGCTTATTTAGGGGCCTATTCAAAATTATAGTAAATAGATTCGTATTTTGCCGGGGTGTGGGTAACGCCGGAATTAATTTGAATTTTTCCAGTTGATTTTCAATAAATTAAGCAAGAGCGTAGTTGTAACAAAGTCATACAATCCAATGATTTCAATAGAAATATGCGCATAATTTTTATTATAATTATTTGAGTTTTTGTTCGGTTCGAGTGAATTTGCAGGTTAGTTGAGGGTTTTTCCCAAGCTGCAAAGTTACGGGGGTTGAAAATGGCAGCGGCGTATTTAGGTTGCCGTGACCAAACTCATTAGTTTGTAATACAGGAAAGTTGCACTGGTGTGCAAACCAAGTCAACGTTTTGTTGATCGATTCAGAATTTTTTCTTTGATGGTTTTTATCAGAGCCAACAGGTTGTGTGTTAAAGTCACCAAAAATAATAGCGGCGGCATTGTTGAAACAACCAATTCGATGTAAGTATTTTAAAGTGCGGGAAATGACATGCGCTCTTTCACCAATATCTTCAATAATCACAATTTTATTATTGGTGTCAATTTCCCAGATATCTTTAATGCTAATATTGATTAAGCTGAGTGTGCCGCCAGTGAGCGTGCTTTCAAGGTGAGTTTGAATTTTAGCAGGTTTATTTAATGGCTGTAGTTGGCTTAGTTCGATTGAGTTGTTTGTTTCTTTAATAATATTGATTGTCTGCTGTTCGCAGTGTTTATCAATTTCCTGTAAATGGAATTTTAAAAACCCAGGCCCATGCACGACAGG
This sequence comes from Gammaproteobacteria bacterium, assembly GCA_021774015.1. Classification (GTDB taxonomy): domain Bacteria; phylum Pseudomonadota; class Gammaproteobacteria; order Coxiellales; family Coxiellaceae; genus JAJFJO01. The sequence goes on along the minus strand of JAJFJO010000417.1, from coordinate 7,078 downwards.
CCAATTAAAGGTTTGAGAAAAAAAGATTAGCAAAGGAGTGAAGTCACTAAAACCAATGAGCAATTTAGGCTTTAATGCTGCAATTTTATTTTTCTGTGCGTTAATAAAAGATAGTATGTCTGCCGTTCCCTCGCCGCCGCGCATAGAGGCAATACAATGAATATTAGAGTCAAACAGGTGATGCAGGAAAATATTCGCGCGTTGTTCGGCAGGCAATGCTTTATAGGTGTCTTGGCTATAAAAAGCTTCTAGGTCATGCTGTGTTTTTAGGTGGTCAGCTGTACTGTTAACGAGGTTTTCGTCTAAACATGATGTGCCTGTGCATACAAGGGCGATATTATGGGTCATGTTTCACTTTTCCTTTGCACGACTTTTTTCATGGGTTGTAGCGCGAGCTCTTCAAAAACACAATTATTATCTAAATCGATTAGCATGGCAATCGTGTTAGCAATTTGTTCAGGCTGTATTGCATTGTCATGGGCATCGCCTGGTTTAAATTGTAGGTCATCATAAAATGGGGTTTCAACTAAACCCGGATTGATGATCGTAACGGCAACCCCAGCAGAAGCACATTCTTTGCGTAAGCTTTGCGCAAAGCCGCGCAGTGCAAATTTGCTTGCGCAATACATAGAAGCTTTTTTCTGGCCCTCTAGCGCACACTCAGACCCCAAGATAATTACCTTGCTGTTATCTTGTTTTTTCAAATCAGGCAAGAAGGTTTTAATCAATATCGCTTGGCTCAAAAAATTCACATTCATTATTTCTTGCATTTTGGCAAATGAAAATTGTTCAAGCTCATGGAAGTGCCCAAAGCCAGCACAGCAAATAATAGTGTTAATGTCGCTATGTTGCTTGTGAATACTTTTAAGATTATGTTCTATGTCATTCGTTTTTGAGAAATCGATAGAGTAAGTGTGGTAGTTTTTATCGTCAGGATTAAATTTTTCATGACTTCGGGCCAAACCTACAACGGCATGATTTGTGTGCAACGCTTTTTCGGCTATTGCTTTGCCTATGCCGCTCGAAGATCCGCTGATTAATACTTTTTTCATAATGGGCTGCACTCAAAAATTAACGCTTTGTCCATATGTTGTTGCAATTGCTCAGTGATACACTGTTTCATCGCTATTTCACATTCTTTTTTATACGAAAAATGATTATCGCGCTTCTCTAGTGGATGAGCAAGCAATTTATCTTCAGGGTAAAGTTTAACGAGTTTTTGATACATTTTTGCGGGAAATCGTAGGGGTCCAATGCTCACGGAGTGTATGTGATCCGCTTTAATATGTTGAAAAACCTGATCAATTAAACCTTGATACAACACTTCAAAATCATTAGACCAAATCATAGGATCAAAACGTAGCCCTATTTTCCAGCCCTGCTCGGCGAGTGATTTCATTGCTTGTAAACGTTTTTTAAGCGGTGGAACTTTATGCTCAACATTGTTGGCAATAATCTCCGGAGTCATGCTAAAAGCAACGACGCAGTTTGGGAACGGTTTCATCTGGCTTAGCGATTTTATATTAGCGCTTTTGGTGCGTAATTCTAAAATGGCGTTAGGTGTTTTTTCAAAAAACGGCAAAAACTCTGTTAGAAACTGCGATATCGGTTCAAAGGCCAATGAGTCACAGTCGTAACCCGAGAAAAAATAAGCATTTTTATGTTGATCTGCAGTAGATTTTATGTCACTCATAAAATCTTCATAGTTGACAAACAGTACGTAATTGGCGCTGTTATACATGCCCTGTAAAAAACAATAGCGACAGTCGTACAGACAATTTAACATATGTGAAAAATAGAAATTTTGTTGGCTGCCGATACCAAACCCCTCGGGCGTTGGCAAAACACGCTTACCGGTTTTTTGCGCTAAAATTAATGCGGGTTTTTGTTTTTGCAATCTAAAGTTTTGTGATTTAGGGTTGAATACCTCGCCATAGTAATCACAAAGTACAATGTTAGGAGTGCTTTTAAAGCTGGCAATAATACGTTCTGTGCGTGGGTGGTGTCTAATTGCTTTTTCACAATAAATCGTTTGCATGTTAAGTCCAAGAGTATTTTGCTTGTTCCAGGGCAGCGCGCAGTAGATACAAAACATCTTTTACATTTTTTGCATCAACACATTTTTTTAAAGCATCTACATTTTTTTTAATCACTGCCCAGCGGCGTAACAGCTCTTCAAGCTCGTGAGTTTGGTATTGAGTAAAATGCCAGCGCTGCTTAAAGTTGTCAATTATGGGGTTATCTGCTTGGTATTCCCTTTGAGATGTTCCCAGCAAAATTTCCACAGTGTCGTTGATGATCGATATATTGTCTTGAATTAATGTTTCGACGTAAGATGGGTTTATTTTTTTTAAATCATCGGAAGAGTTGTCTGAGATAATTTTAACACAATGCACTTGCTCTTGAGTCACGCACTGGTTGGCAGCGGTAAAAAATCCGGCAGCTTCCATGTCGTAGACAGCAGTTTTTGGTAAGGCGGTTTTCGGTTGATCAACAGTAATGATGGTGTCCTGTGTTAATCTTGGAAAGTAAAACGTACTGGGATAAAAAGAATGATTTAAATGATCTGAAGTGATTTTGTTCGCTAATACTAGTTGACCGATATTATGTGCTGCACTGCCCGCTACTCCAATATTCAAGAAATTTGTGTTAGGCGCGGATGTGTACTTTCCAAATAAATAGGTGCTTGCACAGGCTGATTTAATGGCGCCTATGCCGGACACAATAAGATGAATATCCCCCGTTTTATTTTTAAAAACAGAAAATACAGTATCCCCCATTATTTTTTTCAAATGAAAATGAGATATTAAAGCGCGCGCTTCACACGGTAGCGCAGTGATAATATTAACAATACTGTTTGAGGATCTTTTCATAATATACTATATCTTCTTGTTTGTTGCGTTTACGCGCGCCTTTTAAATACACCATTATTTTTTTTATCAGCATATTAATAGCAGCATCTTTATCATTAGTGTTTAAGTCGCCAGTTTTTATAATATGTTGTAATGCTGTTATACGAAACCGATCCATGCCCCAATGTTGAGTTGAGAGCTGATCGTCATGGCCGCCGTATTTTATCGTGAGGCATTGATCTAAGTAAAGAACAGAGAATTTGGCAGTAATCCGAAGCCACAAATCATAATCTTCACAGGCCGGTAAATTCTCGTCAAAGTAACCTACAGTATCAAAAATATCGCGATGGATCATCACGCTGGATGGAGATATGCAACATAGTGGAAGGCAGGTTTTGAAAATCCAGCCCCCCTGCTTTTGATGCTTATTCATAGGGTTAACACGTACCCCATTGCGAATCCAGATTTCATTAGTATGGCAAATACGTTGGTCTGGGTCTGTGGCAAGTGCTTCCATTTGCAACTCGATTTTATTGGGCTCCCAGGCGTCATCAGAGTCTAGTAGCGCTATCCATTCAGTGTTTGAAGCTCGGATGCCCGTATTTCGGGCAGCACTAACACCACGGTTATTATGTTTTAGATACCGGACTTGCGGATACTGTGTAGAGATTAGCGCCTCAGAGTCATCAGTAGAGCCATCATCAACGACGATGATCTCATCAGGTTGGTGTGATTGAGCCAAGATGCTATCCATCGCGCGTGAGATGCAGTAGCCTCTATTATAGGTGGGGATGATGACGGATATTGACATGTATTGTTCCACAATGTTCTGTATTTAATCGGTAGTCTAGTCTATTTTTGCTTGCTATACTATCGCGCTCTAGGGGGTGTGATGAAAACAATAACAAGCAAACATTATAATAGTTCTTTATGGCTACTGCCTAACATCATTGGTTACATCCGCATTATACTGCTGCTGTCAGTTGTTTTTATTGCGTTCAGCCGCCCGTTATTGACTTTTATTATTTACCTTGTCGCAGCAAATTTAGATGCCGTTGATGGTTTTCTAGCGCGCAAATTAAACCAACAATCGAAGCTGGGTGCTATTTTGGATTATGCCACTGATCGTGGCAGCGATGTGTTGATGTTTTTAATGCTGGCTGTTTTGTATAAAGAGGCGTGGTCATTTTTTTGTTTTTTGTTGATGCTCGATATTTTTAGCCATATTTGCCAGTTATACTCAACGGTATTTTTAAAGCAAGAGAGTCATAAAAACATTGGTAAACAGCAAGGCCGCTTATTGAACTTATATTATAGTAGTCGCCCTGTATTATATTATGCGTGTGCATCGTATGGTTTATGGCTAGCGTGTTGGTATCTACATTATTTTTATCCGCTGGCTTGGATGTATTATTTAAGTTTTGTATTTTTGCCGGGTTTTGTGTTTAAAGTTGTCGTTCACTTTATACAGGTTGTGTCGGTGTTTCGTATGGTTTCGATGATGGGTCCCGGATATTAAGACTCTTTAACGCTCGCAGGTTTACTCCTGCATGTCATCCCGGAAACGAGCATGAGCGAGTTATCCGGGATCTACCGCTTTAAAAAGCTACCCAATAAAATAGTAGGGATCAGGAACCTTCACAGTCTTCTCAGCAAAACCACCTTTTAAATCACTTTCCTGGTCGCCGACATTTAACACAATATCATAACCCTTGCCTGCAATCATTTTACGTGTGCTAGATTTGTAAGGCACAATAGATCTTTGAGCGTAATCATTGGGCCGCATGTAAAGCTTTTGCCATTTTGTATAGCCTTGTTTGCGAAGGTTCTCAGTCGTTTGTTTGCGCATCAATTCAGGACGACCGGTAACAAAAAATACCGTGACATTATGGTCAACGGCGTATTTGTATAAAGCCTTGGTCGGTGTGATAGCAGGATCATGGGCTTGTTCCATCGCATTATTAAAATCTTTAGCGCTGCCGCCAAAATTATAATGCTTCATATCAGGATAATTAGATAAAGACGTTTCATCGATATCTAAAATAACCGCTAATTTTTTTGGATCGCTTGCCTTATTATTTTTGGCAATTTGCTGCTTAAGATAGGTCAGACCTTTTTGAATCTGTGTGGCTATTTGTTGGTTATATTTGCCGGAATCATGGTAGATAACCAGCTCGTGTTTAACGGTATCTAAATTAACGGGCGTAGCGTTGGGTGTTGTTGCGGCAAATGATGCGGCGCTTAGCATGCACCCAGCAGCGATAATTAAAGCAGTTGAACGTGTTGTATACATAGCATGTCCTCTTATTAATGGTCTTATGATATATTGGTTTGCATTGTAACAAAGCTAGCAACTAAAATGTAGGTAGAGTCATGCGTGATATTAGAGTCTATTGCGACACGGAGTTGGTCGCTAATAATGAGGCAGTTCTGGATAAGATGCCTAGCCACCATCTGCTTAAAGTACTGCGGCTGAAAGTGGGTGATGACGTCGTTGTATTTAATGGTAAAGGCGGCCAGCATCGCGGTACTATTGCCCACATTAAAGGCTCTCAAGCTGTGTTCATGCCTGAGCAGTTTGAAGAGGTTAATAATGAGTCGCCGCTTGCTATTCATCTCGGTCAGGGTATATCCCGTGGTGAGCGGATGGATTACGTGGTACAAAAATCTGCTGAACTGGGCATTGCTGAAATCACCCCTCTGCTTACAGAGCGTTGCGTGGCAAAACTGCCCGCAGATCGTGTGCAAAAGCGTATTAATCATTGGCAAAAAATTGCGATTGGTGCGAGCGAACAATCAGGGCGTTGCTCGATTATGCGCGTTAATCCGCCTGTGACATTGCAACAATGGTTGGCTCAAGAGCACCCCGTTGGATTTGTGTGTGATACGGTAGCGGAAGAGGGGCTTGCTTTAGAGCAGATACAGTCAGTCTCTTTGTTAATAGGGCCTGAAGGTGGCCTGACGCAACAAGAGATCGAGTTTGCAACACAGCAAGGGTTTGCTCGATTAAGCTTAGGTCCGCGAGTTCTTCGTACTGAAACAGCACCAGTTGTTGCGGCGACCTTATTGCAATACAAATATGGTGATTTGTAGTTTATATTTTTGAGGGTGGGCAGGATTTTGCCTAATAACAACCTGAGAATGGGGTAATAGGTTAACAGTTATCACCGATTAGTGTGGCGCCTATGTAAGCCATATCTCAATAAGCCGTGAGTTTATATGGATTCTTATCCCTGGAAATTTCCTTATTTTACAAAGGGTAAGAATCATAACACCATGAATATATTCAATAAAATCACCTTAATGATCCCTACCACTCAGTCTGCTCTGTTTTTTACCCCTATAGGGATGCTTGTATCGTATTTTGTCTCTGGTAGAGTGGACGCACGTTAAGGGACTAGCTTGGAGTAGCTTCATGACTAAGCTGACAAGGATTACACTTTAGAACAGGCTTTTGCGGCCTACGATTCTCAGGGAAGGAGAAAGTTCTAAGGAAAGAACTTTTTGGTAAGGATTACCAAGCTTGGGGGGTGAGCAATCACCCCTTTTTTTTGCACATCACCCTAACCCGCTAAAAACAAACTTCAAAATATGATAATAAATAATCGCGAAGAAAGCGCCAGCAGGTAATGTAATTACCCATGATATAAAAATATTTCGCACAATGGGTAGGTTAATGGCGCTTATACCGCGTGCAAGGCCGACACCTAATACTGCACCAACCAGTGTTTGGGTGGTTGAAACAGGTAACCCCATTCCGGATGCAATAATCACAGTTCCAGCTGTTGCCAGTTGTGCAGCAAAACCGCGGCTAGGGGTGAGTTGTGTAATATGACTGCCAACCGTTGCGATCACTCTATAGCCGTACATCGAAAGCCCCAGCACGATACCCGCTGCTCCCACTACAAGAATCCAGAGTGGAATAGGCGTTTTGGCAAAAATGGAGCCGCCACTTTTAACGATACCAACAATCGCTGCTAGTGGTCCGATAGCGTTGGCAACGTCATTAGAACCGTGTGCAAATGCCATTGCACAGGCAGTAAAGACCATAAGAATACCAAAAATTTTCTCTAAGATTTTATGCTGTTCATGGTGGTCTGCTTTACTATCTGTAGTTTCTATAAACTGCAGCGCCATTGCGCCGATAATCATAGCAACAAAACTAATCGCAGCAGAAAATACGATGTTTTCCCAGAAAGAGAATGCAAGTCCAATATGCTTAAAGC
>JAJFJO010000416.1 GCA_021774015.1 Gammaproteobacteria bacterium | reverse complement strand
CACCAAACCAGATTTTTAAATCATGTTTTGACAATTCAATTTCTGTTATTAGTTCCTTACTTAATTTTTCGATTTGAAGCTTCATCTCTTTTCCACGTTCTTTTAAGTCACACTTACTCACTAATTGGTCCTCAACAATGGATAGAAACGTTCTAGCTTGTACTTCTGCTTGTTGTTGAGTAAATCCTGCTGCTTCAAGCTCTTTTACATAGCTTAAAGTAGTTCTGTAAATACTCAGCCCAAACCATAATGCTAGGTACGGACTGAATATTGACAGAACTTTAAATTGTATCAAACTAACCAAAAATTGCGACAGACCCAATATACCTAAGAAAGCTTGCATTTTTAGGTCAATGAAAATTGGCAACACAACCGCCCTACAATGGCGAAGTCAAGAAACAAAGCCGCGGTTAACGCGAGAATATCGACCTGCTATCATTATCATCGCCATCAGAGTCCGAGTCCGAACCTGAGCGCCCTGCACCAGCCCCTGCTATACCGCCCACAGGCATTGAAGTATAAAAAACTTCCTGTGTCTTACTCACATCACCTTGTAAAGCTATTGGTGCCTTTCCTGAAAATAGATTAAAACCTTTGCCACTAGCTTCATATATTTCTGTAGCTGACGCATAAACTCCTTCACGAGCCGCATCCAGTAAACCTGTTGACTCACTACCAGCTGGTGCTACCGCACCACCAGCACCAGCTATAGTACTACCCCTATTATCTATGGCGTCATACTGCTTGAGGTACCCGCGCGCTCTTGCTACCTTTATATCTGTAATAATACCACCGGTCATACCACAATATTTCCCAGCTAGTTTTGCAAGGCCCTTTTTCGCAATTGCAGCAAGCTTTTTGTCTCCACAATACTTAACTTGTCGTAGCAAATTAGCTGCTCTTTCTTTATTTGCAGGCACTCCGTCTCCATAGTAAAGCATAATAGCAAGGTTTAACGACGCCCTAGGGTGTTGCTGCTTTGCGGCATCATCGTATAATGATGCCGCTTCCATTCGATCGCCCATTGCATAAATGCTATGTTGCACCATCCAGGCATAGTTATATTGCGCAGGTGGATAATTACGTCCAGCTGCCGTTCTAAATGTGTAATAAGCTTCTTCTAGATTTATTTCTATACCATCACCGTTATAACACATAACGCCAAATTCATAGCCAGCAGCGCCACTTCCAGAAATACATACGGCTGCTTGTTCAAAAATAACAGCGGCTTGCCCCTTATCTTGCTTAAATATACTGTAACCATTATACTCCATAATAGCAGCCCCTATTAAACCCTTATAATTATCATCTTCAAAGTAGCACCAATCACCCTTTGGTTTAGTAGTAGCAATTTTTTCTTCCCACTGGGCTAGTTTTTGTGCTTCCATGACTCGCTCATTCTCTTCCCTAATTGCTTGTTCAGCTTGAGCCTTAGCTTCTCTAGCTCCTCTGCCAGTCTCCCACTCAGCATCAGCACGCGCCTTAGCTTGCCTCGCCTCCCTCTCTGCAGCTAATATTGCTATATACTGACTGTCTCCCTCAATAGCTTTAAGGTAACCATCTAAACCTTCGGATGCTTTACTCCTAACGTCAGGGAATACATTAAAAAACCTATACCTACCATTAAAAATAGCACGAAGCTCCAATATAGCAGGGGTATGACCAAGTTCAGCTGCATGCTGGTATAAATCTATTATGAGGCAGCCTCTGCCCGAAGAAAATTCATTATCTATCTCTTTAACTTTCCCATCTACAAGGTCGTATAGCAATGCCATGCCTCCAGATAAATCAGATTTTAGAATTCTTTGAGCTAGATCCCACCATGCCTCTGCCTCCTCCTCACTTTTGTCACTAAAAATTGGGGCAGGGAGTCCAGCTGCAGCTGCATCTTGGTATCGCGCGACTAAAGCCCTCGATGGAAGCGCATCTCCATCTGCGCTTGCAGTTCTGAATAGCCCAACTACAGCTGTAGATGGCATGCACATCCCTACTGAGAGTGCAGCAGTTCTCGCCTCAAGATCAGATAGGGATGTGCCAAAAGCAGAAAGCTTCTCCTTGGCTTTAACACCTAATTGCTTTGCGGCCTCTACAGCAGCAATTGCTGCATCTGTTTCAGAGTCTTCTTGCTGCATCATTTCCAAAACACCTGCAGCTGCAGAGCCAACAGTAAAGGGTTGTGTATCGGCTTCCTCAGCTTTGCCACCTAAAGGCTTTGCAGCTCCTGCTGCTGCACCGGCGGCACTTACGTCAGTCTCAGTTCTTGCAACGTCTGCATCTGCGATTTGTGGTGCTAATTCAGGATGAGCAACTATTGCTTTATTGACTGCTTTTTCGTACTTAGCAGGGCTTATGGCCTTTTTTATTTTAGCTAAGCCTTTCGTAGCACCTACAGACCCTTCGTTCTTGGCTAACATATAAAACCGTATCGCCTCCGATGCGTTCAAACCTGCTTTTGCAGCTTCCGCCTGACTCAAATATTTCGTTCCTTGTACACTAACTGGCATAATAATCCCCTATTTAAAATGGTTTTTTTGCAATCTTTTTGGTGCCATAAAATTAGCTAGGAACAAATGGATTCGTAGATCCTGCTGCTGCCTCTGCTACGCTATTTCCGTCAGCATTATCACATGCTAAAATACGGATCGCTGCACCAATACTAAGGCGATGCTCACTTTCAATCACCAACAAACCTTTAATAACCTCCACAATTGGATGCGTTGGCTCGGCATACCAATCGTATTGTTCTTCTAGACGCTTAAAGATAGCCGCAAAAAAATCAGGAGTTCCATTCATGATTCTGTCAACAAAACCTTCCAAACCAGGCATGTCATCACCCATACCTACCTTTGTAGGGTTATACCCTAGAATAACTTCAAGTAAGGTCAATCCTAGTGCCCAAGCATCCTCTTCTGCACCTTTATAATAATCAAGATTATAATAAGAGCGAGTTTTTAATTGCTGAGCAACAACTTGACCATTTTCAAAAGTTTGTATTTTTCCCTCGTAAGAAGTCAAATAAATAAATCGACATGCATCCAGTCTCTGTGGTGAAAAATAACTCGAATCGCCTTCACCTGTACGTATAATTCCATCCTCTACATTTTGAGAACAATTAAAATCAATCAATATAGCTTGTCGACGAATAGCCACTCCAAATTTTGTTTCTTCTTTTTCAAGCATGAAATTATTTGGCTTGATATCCAAGTGAAATGTATTTTGACCGTGCATATCATTAAGCCCCAACAATAAATCTTGAGCTATTGGTAGCAATAGGTCACATCGTTGTTGCGGATGATAAGTCTGCAACTCCTCCATTAGCGCCTCACCATCTTTTCCTGGCAAGTATTTTAGAAACAAATACATTTTCATTTGAATTGTTTCTTTTTTATTTTTCCGCCCTGCGGCAATAACATAACCATAGGACGGCAAAACATGTTGACTGGTAATTCGACCTACTCTCTGCATGGCACTAACTTCATCATCAAATTTACCTGTATCGTATATTTTTTTAACGGCTATAATTTCTTCAGTGCCTTCTTGCTTTCCTAATTTAACCGTACCAAATGCTCCCTTACCAAGTGTGACTGCATTAAACAATGTAAAAAGTTGCCCATTGCTTGACTTTAACTTGCGGTTCATTTCCAACACAGGCAATGCCGGCAGAGATGCTGTTAAAGCTCTAGATCTCGGCATTTCATGATAATGCTTTTTGGACTCTGCTCGTACAAACGAAACTGTCCCTTCCCTTGTTCTTCCTATCCGGCTGGCTTTAAGCTCAGGGTCTTCAGCTGTTCCCTGCGCACTATCAGCAGCTGTTCCCTGAGCACTATCAGCAGCACTACCCATCGCTCTAATAGCTATGTTAGCTGGAATTTCAATCTCCAGTAAATCAAAATGATTTCCTCCTGTGAACAGTAAATCAATAGTAGCTTCAGGGTTCTCGGGTGTATAGCATGAATAATCTTCATCATGCGTAGAATGCCCAATCAAGGCATTTTGCTCTATTCGCCATATTCGAAGTTCTACTTTTCGAATTTTTGCCAGAGCTTGTAAAATAGTCGGGTGTGCATAACCCGCTTGTATTTGTTTATCTCGTACATCGTAGTCTAAATAAGCTTGGACAATGACTAAATCCTTTAAATATCTATCTGAGTTTTCAATAAGAGCATCATGGCTTCTAACGTCTGTCAATTGATTTTGAGTTAGAAAATCAAAAAAACCTTCACTCACTAAAGCTTCTTTAATGGCTATTTCAATAAGTTCAAAAATTTCAGAACAATATCTCGATAACAAGGCATAAGCCTCTTGTCGCGTAATACCAAAAGCGGTATAACCACACTCACCATCGCCTAAAACTTTATGTATTTTAAATGATTTTTCC
>JAJFJO010000415.1 GCA_021774015.1 Gammaproteobacteria bacterium | reverse complement strand
AGGCCAACTCATATCGAGCAATGTGTTAAATTTACATCGATCTTGTATAGTTAATTGATTATAATGATTCATGCGGCAGCTCCCTATTTGTATTGGAATCAAGAACTTATACTTATAGCACTTGATGCTGTCGCACTTCACTATAGAATTCGCCACAAGTTGAAATTTCAATTCATTGAAAATAAAGTATTAATTGTTCAACTATGCTTGGTTGGCACGCATGAGGTTAAATGCTATGCTGGGCCTAGTTTGGAGGGGTGTTTTAGATGAATATTAAGAGAACGTTAACAGCCGCATTTTTTTTATTGAGTATTATTAGTTTTTCTTCTGCCTATGCTTTTGAGGTTACTAATCAAACAAATACACAAATTACAGTGGCTAGTCCTGATTTTGGGGTGTTTTTTTTAAAGCACCTTAAGCGTAATGAGAGTGTCAGTTGGCACTATCGGGGCAAGCCAAGCATCACGCTGACTTTTTGTTGGTTTGGACGTGCGGTTTGTGATAAAACTGTAGTAAGATCAGCTTCTCAGAATTTTAAAAATGATGCGACAATCACTGTAACGGGTACATGCCATATTGAAAAGCGCTGTCTTCCATCAAAGGATCTGTGTTTTTTGAAGCGGAATACGTGCAAAGAATCAATGACGGTGAGTAGTTGATGTTGATGCCGCTACCATGGTGCGGCACCAGTACTTGAGATCAGTATATTAAAATAGCGCCTTACATTGCAGCTAATTTTTTACGGTGCCAGATAATAGGGGCAGCACTTAATATTTTTATATTTTGCAGGCTAACTTGTGCAGCTGTTGTTCTTGGATTTGAACTGGATACAGAGTATAAGCCATCCTCAGTGCCTGCATGTAAAAAGCGTGCGATAATAGCGTGGTCTTCGAGCTCTACAATGCAGGGATTGCCAAGATAGTGTTTGGCCTCACCGGGGCCAAGTTTAATACCACCAACATAATCACCAGCAGAATAATAGGGGTCCATCGCATCATCAGCAATGCTAATGATTAAAGAGTTATGGTTTTGACGTTTGAATAATTGTGTCTCTTGGTAAATAGCCTCTTCTTCGCGAAGGTTGAGAGCCGCGAGCTCACTGGTACCACTATCTGTATCAAGGCCTGTGTTAATCATTTCATAAGGACGTGGTGGCATGCCTGTGCCATGCATTAGCCAGTCTATTGAGCAAATTAAGCCTTCTCGTTTGAATGCTTCAACAACACGCCTTGCACCTTTTTGAGATAAAGGATTTTTGCCTTGCTCCCATCCCTGGAGTGTATTGGCGCTGATCTTATATCGAGATTCAAATTCACGTCGTGTGCTAATGCCGGCTAGAATACGGGCTCTTTTTAGGCGTTCGCCTGAATTGGGTAATTGGTGATGAGCTGTTATCATTTGGTTCTTTCCTCCCTGTTAAACCGGAACTTCACATGACGTCCATTTGTCACATCTAAATTATGATACACCTTTGAATCGTTTTTGCCTAGTGAGTGGTCAATAGATATTTTTTATGACTTATAGCAAGGATGATTTAGATTTTATTGGTGTTTTTCAGCAGTGTTTTATGGCCCCATAAAAAATATAAAATCATTTTAAAACAGTATATTACCTATTTAACATCAAGAAAAGCTTAAAGATATTGACAGATTGGCTACCGCATGGTTAGATTACCCCCCAATTATGGTGATAAGGGGTAGGTATTTATCACTTCCGCGTGATGTAGGGTTGGAGAACGGGATGAACCACTATATCTGTGTCTTTGGGAGCTAGGTTTTCGTCAGGGAGGAAGTATTGTGAATTCGAAGAAGAAGTCTATTACTAAGTTATGGCAAGATATGTTGGTAGCCGTTTCTGATAATAAAGGTAGAGGCGCGCCTGCGCTTCAGTCGGCATCAACAAAATCTATCTATATTCACCATGAAAAATTATCTAGCCGACGGAGTGTGAGGGTGGTTAAGTATTGTTGCGAGCTAGATAATGTAGCACTGCATTTTTCTCAGCGTGAAGTGCAGACGATGGAGCTCATTATCGATGGGTTAACGGTTCCTAAGGTGGCTGTTAAATTGAATTTATCACCACGCACAGTAGAGTTTTATGTTAAAAATTTACGTAGCAAGCTTCAATGTGTGAGCAAACGTGAGTTGGTGCTATTATTGAAGCAGCAGAATATTTTGGCTAAGCTGAAACAGGAGTAGAGCTAGGTTTAGCCGAGCTGTACGATACACATAAGAATAGCCCAAGCTGCAAGCGCGGCAACGATATCATCTAGCATCACGCCAACGCCACCATGAACTTTCCGATCGATCCAGCCAATGGGCCCTGGTTTCCAGATATCAAACAGCCTAAATAATGCAAAACCAATAATGACGTAATACCAAGTTGCTGGTATGCCTAGCATAACAATCTGAAATCCAGCGACCTCATCATATGAGGCGGCGGGGTGGTCATCAGTGCCAAAATCTTGGTTGGTGCGGCCACATAACCATACGCCCGCTATTTGTAATAAGATGACAATGATGAGATGAATAATAAAAGGCAGCTTTACGAGCATGAAAAATAAAACCACTCCGGCAACGGTTGCGAAGGTTCCTGGCATCATAGGTAATAACCATGTACAAAATCCACACGCGATAAAGTGCACGGGGTTGCGCCAGACGCTGCGAGAAATATCTATTTGTGGTGTTTCTATTGTACTCATAGCCTGGAGTGTAGCAGAGTCTACGGGTCGGTGTCATTCTAGGTAATTGTATTTAACGGCTATTTACAAGATAATGCAGGTCATGAGTTATTGTATTTACATGCTTGAGTGCAGCAATGGAGCTTATTATACGGGCTACACGACAGACATAGAGCGTCGTTATCAAGAGCATTTACAAGGTTCATCAAAATGTAAATATACACGCAGTTTCCCACCCAAAAAAATTGCAGCCTGTTGGGAGTTGGATTTGACATTGTCGGAAATTCTGAGCATGGAAAGAAAAATTAAAAATTTAAATAGGCAACAAAAACGGCAACTGGTTGCAAACCCTCAGTTGCTGACTTCTTTGATTGAAGGTCATGATAGCGCTAAAAGCTAAATAAGGCGCCCAATAATCTAGCAGTATCTCTAACAGCTGCCTTGGCTTCCTTTGCTATCAGGGTTGTTATTTTTCCTGGTGCTTCAAATAAGATGATGCTAGTTAGCCCTATTTTTATTCCTTCTTCCATGGAGCTGTATAGTGGTTCCCCAAGCGCAGCTTTGCGCACTGTAGCGGAGATGAGTGCGTAAAGCATAATGCCACGAGCATTTGGATATACGACTCGTGCTAGCGCATTTGAGGCTGGAGCGGACTCACACTGGTGCCTGGTTTCTAGTATAACAACTAAGGCGGCTAGATGGAGCGTGCATTCGAGAGGGGTGGGTGGTCTAAGGTTATGAGACATACATTTTCCTAGAGTGGCTGTGCATAGATTAAAAGACTTAATATTGGTTTATAATTTAACATTAAAGCTCATTTTTGGTCAATATAGCGCGGTAATTTTTTGCCTATATTACTTTATGGGGCGGGTAACTTGCTTGTGCTTATAGCGCAAAATGGCGGGCTAGACATTTTGTATACGTTTCCAGCCCGTACTCGTAAAGTGGATAATGCTTAAAATAGACTTGGTGCATTCTAACTTGAAGTGCGACAGCATCAAGTGCTATAAGTATAAGTTCTTGATTCCAATACAAATAGGGAGCTGCCGCATGAATCATTATAATCAATTAACTATACAAGATCGA
>JAJFJO010000414.1 GCA_021774015.1 Gammaproteobacteria bacterium | reverse complement strand
CTTTAATGGTTGGATGTTGAATAAAACCACTCGACGTTTAGTGTCGCCGGATAGCTTGGAAATCAGCTTGAGCAGTGGTGAATATAATTTATTAATCGCTTTTTTGGACCGTCCGCAACAAGTATTGAGCCGAGATCATTTATTGGATTTGACAAAAAATCGTTCTGCCAGTCCTTATGATCGCAGCATTGATATTCAGGTGAGTCGGTTGCGACATAAAGTAGAAGAAGATCATAAGCTACCGCAATTGATTAAGACAGTTCGTGGTGGTGGTTATGTTTTAGCATCAACGGTTGAGCGGTTTTGAATTTCTCTAATAGCATTTCACGTTATTTTCGTAGCCTGAGTGGCCGCAGTATTCTTATTTTATTGTTATCCGCGATTGCTTTACATTTTATTTTTATGACACTGTATTTCCAAGACACGCGATCTGCTCGACGAGCGGTGAGGCGCGATGCGGTTATTCAAAAAATATTAAACACGATTCACGTGGTTGAGGCAACACCGACCACGAATCGTGAGCATGCAGTGGCGGCGATTGATGATCCTGTGATTCATGCTTCGGTGACTCATGTGCCTAAGTGGAAAAAACAATTTGTTCAGTTGTCGCTGTGGGATATTGCTAAGTCTCTGCGCAATAATTTATATTCTTTTAAATTGTCTATTATGTTGAGCCCGAATCAATGGCTCAATTTAAACGCAACGATTTATTCACGCCTTGTTAATAGGCAATTAATTCTTATTGGTATGGAATTGTTAATATTGATGGCTATTGTTTTGGCGGTATGGTCAGTTGTTCGTTTTACTGAGCCGTTAAAGCAGTTTAAAGAATCTGTGGATCGATTAAGTGTAGATTTACACACAACTCCCATTGATGTGTCTGGTCCAAGTGCGGTGCAAGAAGCAGCACGAGCTATTAATCTTATGCAACAGCGCATACAGCAATTAGTGCGAGATCGCACGCAAATGTTGGCAGCTATTTCACATGATTTACGCACCCCTATTACGCGTTTGAAAATCCGCGCACAATTTATTGAAGAGGATGTGCAAGAAACAATTATTAATGATCTTGATGAGATGGAGAAAATGATTGCAGAAACATTGTCTTTTGCTCGTGAAGATGCAGCTCAAGAGGTGGGTGTTAAGTTGGACTTGGTGTCTTTGTTAAATGCGATGTGTGATGAAATGAAAGATATGGGACACGCCGTGTCATTTGAAACAAAATTGCACCGCGCACCATTTGTAGGCCGACCAATCGCATTAAAACGCAAGTTTACTAATTTAATTAATAATGGTATTCGATATGGTGGTGAGGTATTTGTTTCTATTTTTAATCGTCACAAGTTGATTTTTATTAAAATTGAGGATCGTGGCCCAGGAATTCCTATTGATGAAATTGATAAAGTATTTGAACCTTTTTATCGTGCAGAAAGTTCGCGGTCACGTGATACAGGCGGCACGGGTTTAGGCCTTGCAGTGACGCGCGATATTATCACGGCCCATAATGGAGATATTCGTTTGAAAAATCGCCGTGAAGGTGGCTTGAGCGTCGTCGTGCGGTTTGATCGGGCGTCATATTAAATTAGAACTTATCAAAGTAATATTTAAATGTTGGGTCCAGTACGCTATATATTCCATCGAGCTTGACAACGAGATCTTTTTCTAAAAGTGCGGGTAGAGCGGATTGAATATTTGATGTGGATAATCCCGCGGCAATGGATGTTTCGAAACTAAATGGTAACTCTGTTGGATTGTTGCATAAATATATTAATAGTTTTCTCTGATTTAGTTTTAAATCACTGAGCTCTTCTGCAATAGCCGATTTTCGAGTGAAAATATAATTTTCCCATAGTGTATCTACGAGCTCAGGAGTTGGTTCAAGTTCGTTAAACCAAATTTTGGCGCAGAGTGCATTTATATATTTAGGATAATAGTCGGTGTATGTGAATATTTTGTTAAGAATGGATTCATTAAGCTCATAACCCCATTTTTTCTTGGCTTCTTTTTGTAGGTATTCTCTATAATCTTTTTCTGAAATTCTTTCAATGGTCATTTGATCGCAGAGTTCGTAGAGTGGATTTTGTTTTCCAGTAAACAAACGTCTAAGAGGCTTGTGCCTGCTGCCTGAAAACAAATAAGTGGTTGACTGCGACCTTTCTGCAGCATGTCTAATGGATGCTTGCAGGGTGGCGTCTTTGTCAATGTTGACAATTTCCTGGAACTCATCACATACAATTACAATTCGTATATTTGCATCTTGTGCAAGACGATCTAGGTTTGATAGGGCTTCAGTTACACCCGCATGTGAAATGCTTTCTGGTTTAAAGGTTACTTTTAAGACGCCGGGAATGCCAATTGATAGCTCTGGTTTGAAAAGAGAAAAATATTTAGTGATGAGTTGCTTTAGGCGCGTTTCTGTTTTTGCTATAGAAACAATTAGCTCGCTGATATGATTTAGAAATCGTATTTGCGCCTCTTCTCCTGAGGTGATTGCCATGAAATCGAGCCATATGAATGGTGTTTTGGTGTCATCAAGCACTTTCTTTATTAGAGAGGTTTTACCAAAGCGCCGAGGAGCCACTAGTACTGTATGTATACCGTGGCTAATATTTTCGCTTAGATTTTTTCTTTCTTGCACTCGATCATAGAATGCTTCTCCCATTGCTATTCCTGCTGGAAACATTCGACTCATATGGGTTTTCTCCTATTTGGTGGGTTTTGCACCCAACAGATTACGGGAAACTCATTATACAGTTTTCATTATGGGTTTTCCATAATGAAGAATCAATAATTTCAACTCGCTGTTATTTAATGAATTTTTATATTGCAGGTGCCATTTTCTGCAGCTGAATGTCCTGTAAACTGCCGCATGATTATTAAAAAACAGGCTGTGTTGTTATAGAGTCTCGTTACTAATCGGGCGCTTTTTCCCCTGGTGGAGCTACTATCAGTATACCAGGTGAACTATTAAAGCAGTTTTAAACCAGTTAATTGCAAGTTGCTCCGGGAGCTAGGGGATTATTACTCTCAGCAAGCAGCTTGCAGTGACGATCAATGTGGGTTTTCACTTTTCCCTTTGAGTTCGAGATAACAATAGAGACGTCACTGTTAACTGTTGGCGCCGCATACTGCACGTTAGTTAGTGAAACGTTTACTTTATCACCGGGCCGTA
Organism: Gammaproteobacteria bacterium; assembly: GCA_021774015.1. Classification (GTDB taxonomy): domain Bacteria; phylum Pseudomonadota; class Gammaproteobacteria; order Coxiellales; family Coxiellaceae; genus JAJFJO01. The sequence continues at coordinate 4,639 of JAJFJO010000414.1, read as the reverse complement.
AAGGGGTATCAGTATGAATTCGTTTTGTGACTCCACAATAGGATATGCTGCATAGGTTGACGGTTACATCAGGGCTTGTCGTGCCAAGTGGTAACCAGGCTTTTTGGTGCCCATTGCCTCTCCAGCCAGAATCGAAAGCAAGGGCCTGAATAAGAACGTTTGCGCCTGGCCGAAACCCTGCGTGTGGAGGCTCAGTGGATGATTCCTTAAAGTAAATGTAAGGGGTGGCAGATACGGTTGTTGCAAAAATGGCACAGATCACACTCGAAATAATGATACAAAAGCTAATGATGAACTTTTTCATGGTGCAGCCTCTTCGTAAAGTTATAAATGTTTTGGCGGTCATTGTTTGGCCAGGCTAGCATATTACTAGTGGGGTTTCAATACCAATTTTCGACCCTTAATTCAACGATCTGTGACAGGCCGTCGCAGAATTTGAAGCGGTATTTTACCCATGCCTTAACACCTCACCCGTAATTGCATCGCGGATTTCAGTGGGTTTACTGTTTTTGCCGACATTACCATGAACAATCATGGCGATATCATCATCAAAAGTTAATGTAACTGTGCGGGAGTCTCGTGTTGGGGGTGTGTCTGATACATTGGCGCTGGTGGAAATGATCGGGCCGCCAAAACTATCACAGAGAGCTCTGACAACAGGGTGATCACTAACACGAATCGCTACTGTTTTTTTATCGCCAGTGATCCATTGAGGGACTTCAGGTTTTGCAGGGAAAACCCATGTTATTGGGCCTGGCCATGTGTTATGTATATGGGCCATTAATCGTGGCTCTATAGGTTCTATTAAACATTCAACTTGATTCCAATGAGATGCAACTACAATAAGACCTTTGTAGATAGAGCGTTTTTTTATTCGTAATAAGTGGCCGATGGCATCAAGATTGAAAGGATCGCAGCCTAACCCATAGACAGCCTCGGTAGGGTAGGCGATGAGCTCACCTTTCTTTAAAGCATCGACTGCGCGTTTGATCTCATCGTCGCTGACGATACTCAATTTTTGAAACAACGCTTTTAAATCCATTTTTCACCTACTTTATCAGGGTAAAAAAGCAATGAGTGTTATTATGCGGTAACTGAGTGTAGTTTTTTATTTGCTGCTATGAGTTGTTCACGTTTTTGCGCTCTTACATTGTTGAGTGTATTTGCTATTTGCTCATCGGTAATGGCAAGGATCTGCGCTGCTAGGAATGCTGCGTTTTTAGCGCCAGCCTTACCAATGCTGGTTGTCGCTACGGGTGTTCCACCGGGCATTTGCACGGTAGCTAATAATGCATCAAATCCACCTAATGACCCGGCATTTAAAGGAATGCCAATAACAGGCTTAATAGTATTGGCGGCAACAGCGCCTGCCAAATGAGCAGCGAGCCCGGCAGCTGCAATAAAGACGGCACAACCACGATGCTCGGCATCTTTAACATAATGCGCGGTTAAGTCAGGCGTGCGATGTGCAGATAATACGTTTGCTTCAAAAGGAATGCCGAGTTCTTTTAAGTTATCTAATGTCGTTTGCATAACAGGTAAATCACTATCAGAACCCATAAGTACGGCAACAAATGTTTTAGTCATTTTAGTTCTCCTCTTCGTCTTCAAATGGAATTGAATAATTACAGGACTTTTGTGGGCATATTTTTTCAGTGCCTTTGCGTTTGGTCGTTTTAATGCTTAAGATGGGCCAGTCACAAGTCGGACATTTTTCAGCAACGGGTTTATTCCAAATAGCGTATTCGCAATCAGGGTAGCGCTCACAAGAAAAGAATACTTTGCCGCGGCGTGATTTTCGTTTTAAGATGTGGCCTTTTTTACATTTTGGGCAGTCCACTTCAGTATCTTCAGGTTTTTCTAACGGTTCCATGTGTTTACAATTTGGATAATTGCTGCAGCCGATAAATTTACCATAACGCCCCGCCTTGATTACTAAGTCCGATTCACACTCCGGACATTTTCTGTCTTTAACAATTTCGGGTTCTGTAGTTTCCTGGTCGCCATCTACGTTACGTGTGTAGTCGCAATCTGGGTACGCGGTGCAGCCGATAAAGCGGCCGCGTTTGCCAAGACGTATAGATAATGGTTTTTCACACTTGGGACATTTTTCATCAATTTTTTCTTGCGTGACGTCACTACGTTTTACGTTGTCTTGCGTGTAATCAACAAGCTCTTTAAACGGTGTCCAAAAGTCTTTTAACAAAGGCACCCAGGCTTTATCACCACGAGAGACTTCATCGAGTTGGTCTTCTAGTTTCGCCGTGAAATCATAATCTACATAATTCGTAAAATATTGTGTGAGGAAACGGTTAACGACACGAGCCACGTCAGTGGGTCTAAATCGCTTGCTATCCATTTCAACATAATCTCGATGCTTGAGTGTCGCGATAATACTGGCGTACGTGGAAGGGCGTCCAATATCGTGCTCTTCTAATCCTTTTACTAGGCTCGCTTCAGTGAATCGTGGTGGTGGTTCAGTGAAATGCTGATCCCCCTTTATGTCATTCACATCGATCATGTCGCCTTCTTTCATTGGCGGTAATAATTTACCTTCATCACTATCTTTACGAGGATCATCGATATCTTCTTGGTATACAGACATAAAGCCAGGTTTGGCAATCGTAGAACCTGTGGCGCGGAAGATGCTGTCATCAACAGTGAGGTCTATAGAGACGGTATTCATGATGGCTTCAACCATTTGGCAAGCCATGGTGCGTTTCCAAACCAGGTTGTACAGTTTGTATTGTTCAGCGGATAGAAACTTTTTAATATCATCAGGGTGTCGCATAACGGATGTTGGGCGTATTGCCTCGTGCGCTTCTTGTGCGTTTTTAGATTTTGTTTTAAAGACGCGCACTTCCTTTGGCACACTTTCTTTGCCATAACGCTTAGCAATACATTCGCGAATTTCTTCAATGGCCTCGCTAGCAAGCGTCGTTGAATCTGTACGCATATACGTGATTAGACCAGCTGTGTCGTCACCGATATCGATACCCTCATACAGTTGCTGTGCAATAGTCATCGTTTTTTGCGCAGAGAAGCCTAATTTACGCGATGCTTCCTGTTGCAATGTAGAGGTAATAAAAGGCGGTGCTGGATTGCGTTTGCGTTCTTTTTTGGTGACTTTGTTAACTAGCAATTTGCCATTTGCTGCTGCATTGAGCTCTTTGCATACCTTGCTAGAATCTTTTTCATTTGTGAGGGTAAATTGTTCGAGCTTTTCGCCTTTATGTTGGATAAGTTTTGCATTAAACCCTTTTTTTTCAGCTACAACATCAGCATGTACTGTCCAGTATTCTTGTGAGACAAAGGCTTCAATTTCCAGTTCACGCTCTACAATCATACGCAATGCGGGGCTTTGTACGCGGCCTGCTGATAACCCAGGACGAATTTTTTTCCATAACAGGGGCGATAAGTTAAAGCCAACTAAATAATCCAATGCGCGGCGAGCTTGTTGCGCATTAACTAAATCCATAGAAATTTCGCGGGGGTGTTCAACCGCATCTTGAATCGATTTTTTAGTGATTTGATGAAATACAACACGAGAAACGGTTTTTTCTTTTAGTGCGCCTTTTTGTTCGAGCATTTCATTCACATGCCAAGCAATGGCCTCCCCTTCGCGATCCGGATCAGGAGCGAGCATTAATCCATCGCGAGTTTTTAATGCTTTGGTAATCGCATCCATATGCTTTTGGTTGCGCTCGATGGATTGATATTTCATCGCAAAGTCGTGTGCGGTATCAACAGCACCTTCTTTGGGGACCAAATCGCGGACGTGTCCATAGGATGCCATGACTTTATAATTTTTACCGAGATATTTCTCGATGGTTTTGGCTTTTGCTGGCGACTCTACAATAACAAGATATTTATTAGGCATTCAGACTCCACATTCCTTTATATATGTAATGCTTTTTAGTGTTGCACCACGAAGGCGTCATCACTTAATACTAAATATTCCATACAGGCAAGCGCATTACTTTCTTCGGGTTGGTTAAATAGTACTAGTAGGGTTACCCATTTAACGAGGCTTAAATCAATACCCTCTGCACCTAGCTCAAGTACTTGATGAATAACAAGCTCTCGCGTATAGGGCGATAAAATGCCACTAAGCTCTAATGATACAATAAAGCTTTGGCATTCAGGGCTTATAAAATTGGCTTCGTAAGCTGAAAGTACACGAAAGGCGCTTATACTGGGGTCATTTACCTGTATAATATGCTTTTCTGCCAAGTTGGCGAGCCAATCAAAGGCCTGGTATATAGTCGGACGATGAAAGCCAGCATCTTCTAGTTCTGGCACCAAATTTTCTTCTAGAGTCTCTAAACTCGCGCCTTCTTCATGCATGTGGTACTTAAATAAATACATCAAGACGTTCAACACACTTTCTTCTTTCATCATTTCACCCGTAGATAGCCACCATGATTAGCGCATATATAACCATTTATTTGTAACTTTAACAATAGGCTCGTTACAGCCGCCGCATCTAAGCCACTGCGAGCGATGATTTGATCCACATGGGCCAGTTCAAATCCTATGCAATCTAACAAATTTTGGCTTGCTGTATCAAGCTTGGGAAGATGTTGATGTGTGGTGGAGTGCTGAGGCTGCTCATGTATATTGTGCAACTCTCTGATTT
>JAJFJO010000413.1 GCA_021774015.1 Gammaproteobacteria bacterium | reverse complement strand
GATGAAATAGAAAGAGGGATGATAATTTTAATCACAGTAAGAATATTATTCGCACGTATTAACCAGCGTAGAGAATAAATGTTAATGATGCTTACTAATGCCATTAATACTGTTGCAGTAATATAACCGTGGGTGGTTAGTGCGCCGCTTTCATAGGTTAGTCCGGGGAAATAATATGCCAGGTATTGTATGACGGCTTGTACTTCAGCAGGTACCATCGCCATGTAAGATAACCAGATCATCCAAGAGAAAACAAACGCGACTACACCGCCATGAGTAAACTGTGGGATACGGGTGCTGGAACCCATGATGGGGATCATGGCGCATAGCTCTGCAAAGACAAATGCAACGATGATAATGGCAACGCCGCCAATGAGCCATGAAAGTAGAGCAGCAGGGCCAGCCAATTGGGCGGCATAGAAAGCTGAAAATAACCAGCCAGAGCCTAAGATGGCGCTTGTGGAAGCAAAAAGAAGTGCCCAGGGTGATAAAGTTCGTTTGATCATGGTTATGCATCGGCCTTTTATTATTTATAATCAGTAGGTTATATTGGCAAGCGTCATCCATAATCTGCTTGTGTACATAACGGACAGTATTATCTCATTTTAAGCGATCATTTGAAACAAGAATTTGTGATAGATGGAAGCTATATATAAGTCTACAGCTTCAATTGCTGACTGACCAGTTATGAGTGACTGCCGTTTCTGGGTCAAACGTTATATACTGTGCGCGTTTAATTGTTTAAAACAAGGATACTCGCATGCCTACGCAGCAAATCAAACCCCTCATTTTAGTTGATGGATCTTCCTATTTATTCCGTGCTTATTATGCGTTACCACCACTGAATAACTCTAAGGGTGAGCCGACGGGTGCGGTGTATGGTGTACTTAATATGTTGCGTAAGCTGATGAAGGATTATGAGCCTGAGCATATTGCTGTGATTTTTGATCCTAAGGGAAAAACGTTTCGTTCGGATTTATATCCGGAGTATAAGGCGAACCGTTCAGCGATGCCGGATGATTTGCGCATACAGATTCAACCGTTGCATGATTCCATTCGTGCACTAGGTCTGCCGTTAATTATTGTCGATGGCGTTGAGGCTGATGATGTGATTGCGACGTTAGCGTTGCAAGCAGAGCAGCAACAGTTGCCAGTGTTGATTTCGACGGGCGATAAAGACTTGGCGCAATTAGTGGGGCCACATATTACACTAATTAATACGATGAATAATAAATTAATGGACCGAGATGCGGTAGTAGAAAAATTTGGCGTAACGCCAGAGCAAATTATCGATTTTCTGAGTTTGACGGGAGATACCGTTGATAACGTTCCTGGTATTCCAAAGGTAGGGCCAAAGACAGCAGCAAAATGGTTGAATGAATACGGTAGTTTAGATGAAATTGTAAAAAATGCAGAAAGCATTAAAGGTAAAGTAGGTGAAAATCTTAGGAATCATCTAAATGATTTGCCGTTGTCGCGTGAATTAGTCACGGTAAAAACAGATGTTGATGTGGACTGTCATCCTAAAGATTTAAAACCCTCTGAGCCTAATAAAAATGTATTAATTGAGCTGTTTGGGCAATTGGAATTTAAAGCCTGGCTGTCAGAAATTTTGGGCGGCGTTTCTGAACCTAAAAAATCGGCTAAAAAAAATTACACAACCATTACTAACAAAGCAGATTTATCTACATGGTTGAAAAAGTTAGAGCGGGCGGAGTATTTTGCGTTTGATACAGAGACAACGTCATTGAACTCGATGCGAGCGGAATTGGTGGGCATTTCTTTTTCTGTGAAATCGGGCGAGGCAGCTTATGTTCCTTTGAAGCATGATTATATCGGCGCGCCAGAACAATTGGATAAAGATTATGTATTGCAGGAGTTGCAGCAGCTATTAGGTAACCCTGGAAAAATAATAATCGGACAAAATTTAAAATATGATATTGAGGTGTTGCGTAATCAAGGTGTTGAGATTAAAGCGCAGATGATGGATACCTTATTGGAATCTTATGTGTTAAACAGCACGAGTTCGCGGCACGACATGAATACGTTGGCATTAAAATATTTGGGTGTTGAAACGATTAAGTTTGAAGATGTGGCTGGCAAGGGTAAAGCGCAATTAACCTTTAATCAAATTCCGTTGGAACAAGCGTCAGAGTATGCTGCAGAAGATGCAGATATCACTTTGCAATTGCATGAAAAACTGTGGCCAATGATTGAAGAGGTGCCTGAATATAAAAAAGTGTTGATGGATATTGAATTGCCATTAATGCCGGTATTAGCTGATGTTGAGTATAATGGTGTGTTGGTGGATGCCAATATGTTGCAAAAACAAAGTGAGGTGTTGGCAAAACGAATTGGTGAGTTAGAGCAAGAAGCGTATAAACAAGCAGGTTGTGAATTTAATTTAGGGTCACCGAAACAATTACAAAAGATTTTGTACGAAGATATGACGATCCCCGTTATTAAAAAAACGCCGAAAGGGCAGCCATCAACTGCAGAAGGTGTGTTGCAGGAGTTGGCGATGGATTATCCACTGCCAAAAGTGATTTTAGAATACCGCAGTCTCAGTAAATTAAAATCGACTTATACGGATAAGTTGCCATTGCAAATTAATCCAAAAACAGGGCGTGTGCATACCTCTTATAATCAAGCCGTCACTGCAACGGGGCGTTTATCGTCAACGGATCCTAATTTGCAGAATATTCCTGTGCGCACAGAAGAGGGTCGTAAGATTCGCCAGGCATTTATTGCTGCTGCGGGGCATAAAGTTGTAGCTGCTGATTATTCACAAGTTGAGCTGCGTATTATGGCGCATTTGTCGCAAGACCCTGGTTTGTTAGAAGCATTTAAAAACGGCTGGGATGTGCATCGTTCAACAGCCGCAGAAGTATTTGGTGTGGCGCTAGATAAAGTAACACCAGAGCAAAGACGCAGTGCTAAAGCGATTAATTTTGGTTTGATGTATGGGATGTCTGCTTTTGGTTTAGCGCAGCAGTTAGGTGTAGATCGACATAAGGCGCAAGAATATATCGACGTGTATTTTGAGCGCTATCCGAATGTGCATAACTATATGGAGCGTTCGCGTGAATTTGCTGCAAAACATGGTTATGTGGAAACAGTATTTAACCGGCGTTTGTATATTCCTGAAATCAATGTAACCAATATTCAGCGTCGTCGTGCAGCAGAGCGAGCTGCCATTAATGCGCCACTGCAGGGTAGTGCGGCAGATGTTATTAAAATTGCTATGATCAATATTCATGAATGGATACAAACCTGTGGTCTCGATATTAAAATGATTATGCAGGTGCATGATGAGTTGGTATTTGAGGTTGCGGATAAGGATGTTGAAGCTGCAAAGCTTAAAATTGATGAATATATGCAAGCGGCAGGTGGTGAGGCTATGCATTTGGTTGTTGAGATTGGTATGGGTGAAAATTGGGATGAGGCGCATTAGTACTCGGATGTTATTCCGGAAATGAGTGCGAGCGAGTTATCTGGAACCCACAAATTTAAACGGAATATTAAAAATGATAACAGCAAATGCCTATAACCCACTTTTAAGAGCTGTTAGAAATGACCCTTATGTGGTTTTGAATGAATTGCGTTCGCAGGGTCCTATTTTATGGCACGATAATTTAAATATGTGGTTTGTTGTCGGGTATGAGCAAGGCAGGGCACTGTTAACGTCTAAGCAGTTGCAGCAAAATGTGAGTGAGCTGCAGTTGCGCAATGCGCGATCGTCAGTTGCGAGTGATTCATTAAGTGCTGTTTCACATACTTTATCGGAGTGGTTGTTTTTTTCAAACCCCCCAAATCACACAAAATTGCGCAACATTTTAAATCCTTATTTTTCACGTAAAGTGATCGATGATAAAAATAATATGATTGCAGGTCAGGTGCGGAGACTTCTAGAGAGGCAGAACCCGGAAATAGATATTTTGGATAATTTGGCAAAGCCATTAGCGATGAACGTTATGCTTTCTTTATTGGGGTTGCC
>JAJFJO010000412.1 GCA_021774015.1 Gammaproteobacteria bacterium | reverse complement strand
AACTTCAGCCACCTGAAACAACAGGGCAGAAAATACCCCCCAAAGCTATGCAGGCTCTAAAAGATCTTCAATAATCAGTTGCAACTTTTTGCGACCATTGTACTCATTGATATCCAAGCGATAGGCTAATTGTGCAGACTCGCAACGCGAATTCGGCCATTTATCTAAATCAACATTAAAAGCAATGCCTTCTAAATACGTGTCTGACTCCGGCACTCGCACCAATACTTTTAAATGTTTTTGCCCAACAATGCGTTGATCATATAAACGAAAACGACCATCGAACAAAGGCTCTGGAAATCCTTGCCCCCATGGTCCAGCTTCACGCAATTTCTCAGCTACAGGTAAGTTAAAGTGTTCTTCATTGAGCTCACCATCTGACTCAATCACACCGCACAAATCTTCCTCTTTTAAATGACGCGTTACTTCTTCTGCAAATAACTTTGTGAATTGCTTTAAATGCTCAACTTTAATAGTTAAACCAGCCGCCATCGCGTGGCCACCAAATTTTGACAAGACTTCAGGGTTTTGCGTGGCAATATTATCTAAAGCATCACGAATATGCATCCCTTTTATAGAACGTGCTGAACCTTTTAACATACCATCATCTGACAAAGCAAAAGCAATCACTGGACGATGCACACGATCTTTAACACGCGAGGCCACCAAACCAACAACTCCCTGATGCCACTTCTTATCATGCAAACACAAACCCGCAGGCAATTTTTTAGTAAGGTTTAACGCGTCTACAATATCAAAAGCTTCTTTTTGCATCTGAGCCTCAATACCACGACGCTCATGATTTAAATCTTCTAACTGCTTCGCCAAACCTTTTGCCTTTCCTAAATTTGGCGCTAACAAACAGGATATCCCTAATGACATGTCATCCAGGCGCCCTGCCGCATTCAGCCGTGGGCCTAGCACAAAACCACATTCAGAGGCACGCATTTTTTTATAGTCACGTCCCGCAACGTCCATCAGCGCTTGAATACCCGGGCGCAATGCACCTGCACGCATTCGCTTTACCCCCTGGTGCACCAATATACGATTGTTTTTATCCAGTGGCACCATATCAGCAACTGTTCCCAACGCCACTAAATCAAGAAAACTGCCCATGTTGGGGCAAGAAATATTGTGCGTCTCAAACCAATTTTTTTCTTTTAACTCATGACGCAGCGCTAACATTACATAAAAAATAACACCCACGCCCGCTAAACATTTACTTGGAAATAGATCATCTTTTCGATTTGGGTTTACGATAGCATAAGCGTCTGGCAATGTGTCCGGAGGCAAATGATGATCTGTTACAATCACTTCTATATCATGCTCTTTTGCTCGCAATACACCATCGTGACTAGCAACACCATTATCCACAGTAACAATTAAATTAGGTTTCTTCGTTGCCGCTTCATCGACAATGCCGGGTGTTAAACCATAACCATAAGTAAAACGATTGGGTACTAAATAACTGACATGCTGCGCACCAAACGCTTGCAACACACTCACAGCCAGCGCACTACTTGTTGCACCATCTGTATCAAAGTCACCCACAATTAAAATATGCTCTTGTTTTTCCAAAGCGTCGGCTAAGCGCTTCGCCGCCTTCTCGATATCAACCAGTGTATTAAAAGGTAATAAACTGTTAAGCTCACGGTTCAAATCTTCTGAGCCATCAATATCTCGCATTGTATAAATACGTTTTAAGAGAGGGTCTAAATTAGATACATCGTCCAGCACCACATGAGCTTCTCTGCGAATAATGCGTTTAAGCATACTGCTTCCTTTTAATTATTGTCATAGATTGTTGCATAATAATATTATATTGTTATCAGCCTAAAAATTGAGTCATTCGTTTTAACATTTTTTTGAAAATATGTTCAAATCGCACCAGAGAAAAAACCCCGTCTTCTAAATATAATGTCATGGTTGCTATTTTTTTAGCATGCCATGCATTATAAATCGGGCGCCAAAATCTTAGTAATTCCCTTGTAAAATTGTCACTGCTCGGATCTATTAATACAAACTGCTCCGTCGCGATTAAATACAATCCTTCGTCTTGAACAAAACTTTGTATAAGCTTAGCAGAATCGGTTTCTAACGCAATAAAGGGCGTGTGAGTGATTTGCCCCAGACCTTGTGCGTACACTATGTCGCTAATCACACTCGTCCACTGCGACGCTTTATTAAACTGTAATTTCTGACCACCACCCCACAACCACAACGCATCGACCGCTTGTTTGCCCACCGCAATACGCTGTTGGTTAATAGCTGACTGATGCAACAACATTTGCAGCTCAGTAAATATGTTTAAATAGTGTGGGTCTGCAGGCATCCGGTCGCGAATAGATCGGCCAAGTAATCCTGCATGATCAAATGTCTTGAGTTGCACGGGGTTGGGAACACGGATATACCAACGCTGAGGATGAGGCGTCAACAGTTCTAAATTATATTCTTGAAGGTGCACATTAATATTATCACGCAAACTATCTATCTCATGCTGTTGCAACTTCAATTGCCCATTACTGAGCATGTACACATGAACCAAATCGATTTGTAGCGCAACAGGGTCAGCACGCAGCCAATGATATTCTGGGTCCAGGCCATCTATTGCGGCTGTAATCGCTGCAGTCGATACTCCGTCATTCCAATCACAACCAAATGCCTGCCATAAAGAATCCACTGAATTAACATTAGATTCTTTGTGTAGCTTGCAATCAAGTTGCTGCAGCTGTGAAGAGCTAACTTCCGGCAGGTATAACGATAGGTCCGACATAAGTATCACCAACAGCAAAAAAGTCGCGATGGTGTCATAAAATGAGTGCGAAATATAGAGCACTTAAAGTCAATATTGTGCCAATATTGACTTTAAACACCTCGATTAATCAGACAACCACTTGATTAATAATCATTTTTTATTACAAATCTCACCTAATACTTTCTTAAGGTTTTTACGATATAATGCTTCTACGTATTAAAAATAAGGTAAATAACAGCGCATGATACGAGACTTTTACAATCAGCCATTCCCCACCCTCGAGATTGATGACGAGATATACCTTCGTGAACAACGCATTTCTGATACTGATGATTTTTTCAAATACTATTCCGACCCCGAAGTCGGCAAGCACATTCTAGCCACTAACCCCACAACGCCTGAAGAGGCTAAGCAAGAAATCGAATACTGCCGCAAGGTATTTGAACAAAAACGCGGCATCTATTGGACTATTGCAACCAAAAGCGATGACCGCATGATCGGTGCCGTTGGTTTGTATATCAACAACTTCCATCACCGTGCTGAATTGTGTTACGACTTATCACAAGAGTACTGGCGTAAGAAAGTCATGTCTCGCGCAATCAACCGTGTTTTGAGCTACGCTTTTTTGTATATGGGCATTCATCGTATGGAAGCTGTCACCACACCACACAATGACGCATCGATTGGTTTGCTAGAACGGTTAGGTTTTGACCGTGAAGGCCAGCTAAAAAACTATCGCTTCTATCAAGGCAAGACGCATAATATCGAGATGTTTGGCATGACGCCAACCATGTATTTCGCAAAGCAGATGAACAAACAAAAAGCCAAATCAAAAGAAACTGTTTAACACGCCACCCCCTACCGTTTGCACAAGTCCGACATCACAGATAGAATCGTCCTGATCACTGATTAAGGAATCGACCTATGTTAAGAATGAAACACCCACAAGCACTTATCCCACTCTTCCTCACTGAAATGTGGGAACGTTTTGGGTTTTATATCGTTCAAGGTTTATTAATTATCTTTATGGTGCAACACCTACACTTTTCCGACCAAAAATCATTTCTAATCATGGGGGAATTTTCCGCACTTGTCTACGTCTCTCCATTACTAGGTGGTTTTTTAGCGGATAAAATCATTGGTTACCGTAATTCTATTTTATTAGGTGCGATTTTATTAGGTGTGGGTTACGCCGTTTTAACCACGCTACAAAAGCCATTGTTATTGTGGGGTCTCGCTTGCTTGGTGATGGGTAATGGTTTTTTAAAACCCAATATTTCAGCCTATCTTGGTGAATTTTACAAACCTCAAGACCCCCGACGCGACTCGGGTTTTACTATATTTTATATGGGTATTAATACAGGCATACTGCTATCGACGCTATCATCTGGATTTATTCAAAGATTTTTCGGCTGGAATATGACTTTTTTTGCCGCCACAATCGGCATGATTATTGCGATCATCACTTTCCGATTGGGTTACAACACCTTTGCAGACTATGGTTCACCCATCAGAAAAAGCACTTACTCATCCAGCCTTATTCGTTTTCTCTCTAACAAAGTTTTACTATCTACTGTTATTGTCGTTGGCATCCTCACCACCTATCTATTGCTTAAGCTTCCTGGGCTGGGTGAAACACTACTTAATATCGCAGGGATTTTGTTGCTCTTTGGCCTCATTATTTCGGCCTTTCGCTATCATAAGCATGAACGTAACCGAATGTTGCTCCTTATTATTCTAATTACAGCCTCCATTTTTTTCTGGGCAATATTTTTTCAGATGTTTTTTTCTGTCAATTTATTTGTAGATCGCGCTGTTCACAAGGTTGTTCATGGCTTTAATATTCCCGCCGTAGCTTTTCTGTCATTAGAACCTATTTTTATCGTGATTATGGCTCTACCTCTTGCCCGGCTATGGCAAAAATTTAACTATGATGCCGCGCATCGCCCTGCTATCAGCATCAAATTTGCATTTGGTATAATATCTCTTGCCGCTGCGATGCTCATATTAGTCGCCTCAACTCACTTTACGCTGCTAAACGAAAAAATTCATATCGGCTGGCTGGTTGGGTTTTATTTGTTGCTAACTTTTGGTGAGATGTTGTTATCGCCCATTGGCTTATCGATGGTTACCGAGCTCGCCCCCAAAAATGTCACTGGGTTAATGATGGGTGTATGGTTTTTAGCGCTCGGCTTTGGTGGTGAGCTTGCTGGGCATCTAGCAATGATAGCCAGCATTCCTACAAACATCACCAGACTAACTGATATCACTGCCATTTATGGGCACGCCTTTTTAGTCTATGCTGTTATTGCCATACTAGTAGGCATCACTTTATTAGCCCTTACCCCATGGTTGAAAAAGCTGCAAAATACGCCTGTTGAAGAAAATAATACATGAGCACGCTCTACTACACAGTGTTCCTATGACCTGCTAGAATAACGTTTTACTAATTATTAACGGGGCAAGACAACCATGCTAGCGCAAGCAACC
>JAJFJO010000411.1 GCA_021774015.1 Gammaproteobacteria bacterium | reverse complement strand
TTGATGATGAGGTTATTGCGGGAACCATTAACAAAAGTGGTAGTTTTATTTTTCGTGCGACACGAATTGGTAAAGATACTGCACTAGCACGCATCGTTGCGATGGTGCGCGATGCACAAAATTCAAAACCTGAGATTGGTCGTATTGCTGATAAAGTGGCTGCAATTTTTGTGCCTTTAGTATTGATCGTTGCGGTTATCACTGCGATGGCGTGGCTGGATGTTGGACCACACCCTAAAATTGCTTATACCTTAGTTGCTACGATTGCGGTGTTAGTGATTGCTTGCCCTTGTGCGTTGGGTTTGGCAACGCCGATGTCGATTATGGTGGGTGTGGGTAAAGCGGCTGAGTTAGGTGTTTTGATTCGCAATGGACATGCGCTGCAAACAGCCGCATCATTAACGACGATTGTGCTTGATAAAACGGGAACGGTGACGGAGGGTCAGCCAGCGTTAACCGATATTATTACGGTAGAAAATAGTAATGAACCTGAACTATTAACTTTGGCAGCAAGTGTAGAAGCGGGTTCAGAACACCCCTTGGCAGAAGCGATTGTTGCAGCAGCAAAACAACGTCAACTGGAGTTGCATAACGTATCCGATTTTAAAGCGATTGCGGGCCATGGTGTTACGGCGACTGTTGATAGCAAAACACTGTATTTAGGCAATACAAAATTAATGCGTGATCAGAGTATCGATATATCAGAATTGGCAGCATCAGTAGAAAAATTGGCTCGTCAAGGTCAAACGCCGATGTTTGTTGCGGCAGATAATCGATTGTTAGGTGTTGTGTCTGTTTCTGATCCGATTAAAGCAGATTCGCAAAAAGCGATTGAACAATTTCATCGTCAAGGTTTAAAAGTGGTGATGATCACGGGCGATAATAAAAACACAGCAGAGGCGGTGGCAAAACAAGTGGGTGTCGATGAGGTCATTGCAGAAGTATTGCCTGAAGATAAATCTCATCAGGTAAAAACCTTACAAGAGCGTGGCGAAATTGTTGCGATGGTGGGAGATGGTATTAATGATGCGCCTGCGCTTGCGGCAGCCAATGTGGGTTTTGCTATTGGTACGGGTACTGACGTTGCGATAGAAAGTGCTGACATTACATTAATGAGTGGTTCACTGTTGGGGGTGGCGGATGCGATTTTTGTGTCTAAGGCAACGCTGCGGAATATTAAGCAAAATTTATTTGGCGCATTTATTTATAATAGTTGTGGTATACCAATTGCAGCGGGCGTGTTGTACCCATTCTTTGGGTTGTTATTGAGCCCAATTATTGCGGGTGCAGCAATGGCGGCGTCATCATTGACGGTTGTGACCAATGCAAACCGTTTGCGGTTTATTAAAAGCAAAAGGAAATCAGCATGAATGCGTTAGATTTGATTTTAATTAATGGCATTGGCTTCATTGCAATTGCTCTTATTGTTTGGTGGTTTTGGCTGGGTAATCGTTCTAAGCAAGCGGTTAAGGTTCAGGATCGCATCGATATTAAAGTGGGTGGCGGTGTGTATAGCCCTGATGCGATACAGACATCGCTTAATACAACGATTACGTTGCGTTTTTTGCGCGAGGAAGAGAATCCGTGTGCGGCGACGGTTGTGTTTGCGGATTTCGGTCAGTCATTGGGGCTGCCTTTGGATGAATGGGTGGAGCTTACTTTAACGCCGAATAGAGTAGGGCAGTATGAGTTTACCTGTCAAATGGGTATGTATCGCGGAAAACTCATTGTCACTGAGTAAGCTCCTTGTTACTATGTCGCAATCATTGTAAACCTGATACGAAATGACACGGCACATTCCGTATCACGCTTGCGATGAGGTGTCTTAACCACTATTTATTTGAGGTCTCAATGAGTCGCCAACAGATGGCAGTTATACCCCAGGAACGCATTCGCAACTTTTCTATCATTGCGCATATTGATCATGGCAAATCGACACTGGCTGATCGTTTTATCCAGCTATGCGGCGGTTTATCTGAGCGCGAGATGACATCGCAAGTGCTTGATTCAATGGATATCGAGCGTGAGCGTGGTATTACCATTAAAGCTCAAAGTGTGACGCTGCACTATACCGCCAAAGATGGACTTACCTATCAGCTGAATTTTATCGATACACCAGGCCATGTAGATTTTGCTTATGAGGTGTCACGCTCATTGGCGGCCTGTGAGGGGGCGTTATTGGTGGTGGATGCGGCACAAGGTGTCGAGGCACAAACCGTGGCGACCTGTTATACCGCTATTGACCAAGGATTGGAGGTCATTCCCGTCCTTAATAAAATCGACTTGCCTCAGGCGGACCCTGATAAAGTGAAGCAAGAGATTGAGGATATTGTTGGTATTGATGCTACTGATGCCGTTGAAGTGAGTGCCAAGGCGGGTAAAAATATCGATTTAGTATTAGAAGAAATCGTTGCGAAAGTGCCGCCTCCTGTTGGTGATCCTAGTGCAAAATTACAAGCGTTAATTATTGATTCTTGGTTTGATAGTTATTTGGGCGTTGTATCGTTAGTGCGTATTAAGCAAGGCACGTTAAAAAAAGGCGAGAAAATCCGTGTGATGTCGACGGGTAGAGATCATATTGTTGATCAAGTTGGTATTTTTAATCCTAAGCGGGAATTGTTGCCACAGTTGGTTGCTGGTGAAGTAGGTTTTATCGTTGCGAGTATTAAAGATATTTTTGGTGCGCCTGTTGGAGATACGCTAACTCACACGAGCAAGCAAGCTGAAGAAGCGTTGCCAGGTTTTCAAGATATGAAACCGCAGGTGTTTGCTGGGTTGTTCCCAGTGAGTTCGGATGATTATGAAGCATTTCGTGAAGCGCTAGCCAAGCTAACGTTAAATGATGCTGCGTTATTTTACGAGCCAGAGTCTTCTGATGCGCTAGGTTTTGGTTTTCGTTGTGGCTTTTTGGGTTTATTGCATATGGAAATTGTGCAAGAGCGTTTAGAGCGGGAATATGATTTAGATTTAATTACCACAGCGCCGACAGTTATTTATGAAGTGCTGACCAAGAAAGGTGAGGTTTTAAAAGTTGAAAATCCGAGTCGTTTGCCGGAGTCTGGAAAAATTGATGAGATCCGCGAGCCTATTGCTGATGTAAATATTTTGGTGCCACAAGAATATTTGGGTAATGTTATTACATTGTGTGTTGAACGTCGCGGTGTGCAGAAAAACATGCAATATATGACAAACCAAGTATCACTGCATTATCGCATTCCTATGAGTGAGGTTGTGCTGGACTTTTTTGATCGCTTAAAGTCAGTGAGTCGCGGCTTTGCCTCGTTGGATTATAGTTTTTATCATTTCGAAGCGGCTGATTTAGTTAAACTGGACATTTTAATTAACGGTGAAAAAGTGGATGCGTTAGCTAATATTGCTCACCGCGAATCGTCATTGCAACGTGGCAGAGAATTGACTGAGTGTTTGAAGAAATTGATTCCTCGCCAGATGTTTGAGATTGCCATACAGGCAGCGATTGGGGCAAAAGTAATTGCGCGTACGACAGTCAAAGCAATGCGTAAAAATGTGACGGCAAAATGTTATGGTGGTGATATCAGTCGAAAACGTAAGTTGTTGGAAAAGCAAAAAGCGGGCAAGAAGCGAATGAAGCAGGTGGGTAAAGTATCGATTCCTCAAGAAGCCTTTTTAGCCGTATTACGTGTTGATAAGTAACGAGTGGTATCTGTATGGGTGAGATAGAACAATTGATGGAAACATTAGGCCATACGTTTAAAGATATGGCGTTGTTAGAACGCGCGCTGACGCATCGTAGCATTCCGGGCGATAATAATGAACGTTTAGAATTTTTAGGGGATGCCGTGTTGAGTTGCATTATTGCGGCAGAGCTATTTCAGCGTCACCCAGGTTCGCGTGAGGGTGATTTAAGCCGCATGCGTTCTATTTTAGTCAATGGTGATATGCTGGGAGAGTTGGCAAAAGATTTAGATATTGGCCCACATTTGCACTTAGGTGTGGGTGAAGCAAAAACCGGCGGTCATCAACGTAAATCGATTTTAGCGGATGCGTTGGAAGCGATTATTGGTGCAATTTATTTGGATTCAGGTATTGATGAAGCGCGGCGCTGTGTTTTGGGTTGGTTTGGAGGGCGGTTTGACGACTTGTCGGGTATCGCTCCAGATAAAGACCCCAAATCAACATTGCAAGAATGGTTGCAAGCACATAAATACCCATTACCACAATATGATGCAGAAATTACTGGCGCGGCTCATGCGCAAACTTTTTATGTTACCTGTCAGGTAGAAGGTTTGTTGCATAAAAGTCATGGCAAAAGCACCAGCAGGCGTAAGGCAGAGCAATTGGCAGCACAACACTACTTGGAATTACTTAATGAAAAATAATACACGTTCGGGATATGTAGCGATTGTTGGTCAACCTAATGTAGGTAAATCGACGTTAATGAATTACTGCTTGGGTAAAAAACTCAGCATCACATCACGCAAACCACAAACAACGCGTCATCGCATTTTAGGTGTTAAAACCATTGATGATGTGCAGATTATGTATATGGATACGCCAGGATTGCATTTGAGTGCTAAAAAAGCCATGAATAAAATTATGAATCGCGTGGCACGTGCTGCACTGCATGATGTGAATGTCGTGGTGTTTATGGTTGAAGCGCTGCATTGGGATGAGCAAGATGAATGGATTTTAAAATTGCTGCAGGATATTACACTGCCAGTAGTTTTGGTGATTAATAAAATTGATAAGATAAAAGATCGCCGCATGCTATTGCCGTTTATTGAAAAAATTTCTGATCAATATTCGTTTGCCAAAGTGATCCCTTTGTCAGCAAAGCAGGGTGATCAGGTTGAAGAGTTTGAGCAGGAAATCATTTCATTATTGCCTGAAGATGTGCATTATTATTCACCAGAGCATTTTACAGATCGCAGTGATCGTTTTGTGGCAGCGGAATTTGTGCGTGAAAAGTTGATGCGCTTGCTGGGCCAAGAAATTCCTTATGCTGTGACTGTTATGATTGATGCATTTGAAGAGGATGATAAAATCATTCGTGTTTCTGCTATTATTTATGTCGAAAAAGACAGCCAAAAATCAATTGTGATTGGTGAGAAGGGTGCTAAGTTAAAGGCAGTGGGAACAGCGGCGCGTGAAGATATGGAAATGTTTTTCGATAAAAAAATATTTGTAAAATTGTGGGTGAAAGTGAAAGGTGGTTGGTCAGATGACGAGCGAGCCTTACGTAGTCTGGGGTATAATGACGAGTAGGAGTAGGGCGGATGCAGCATCGTGTTATTCTCGAACCTATTTTCATTTTGCATCAACGACCTTTTAGTAATACGAGTTTAATTGTTGATATGTTCACGATGCGTTATGGTCGTATCGTTGCAGTCGCGCGTAGTGCGCGAGGGCACAAGTCGCGCTACCGTGGCATGTTACAGGCGTTTACACCGATGTTAGCCTCGTGGTCTGGCCGTAATGAATTAAAAACCTTGGGTCAAGTTGAGTTAAGTGGAGCCCCGTATCAGATTGAAGGGCGAGCGTTGTTATGTGGCTTTTATGTTAATGAATTATTAGTGCAGCTGTTACATCGCGATGACCCTTACCCCATGGTATTTCAACATTATCAAAATTTATTGCATCAGTTAGAAACGAAAGGTCTTGATCAGGCAGCATTACGTTATTTTGAAAAGCATTTGTTGCATGAGTTAGGTTATGGACTACCATTAATTAATGATGCGCAAACGGGACTGTTGATTGAACCGGAAAAACAGTATCAGTACTTGCCTGAACGAGGTTTTTTTCATTGTCGTGATGAAGAGAGTGTGAATGTGGTTTTTCAAGGTTCAAGCATTATTGCGTTGGTCGAAGAAACGTTATCGACTGAGCAGCATTTACTAGACGCAAAGCGTTTGATGCGGATGGTATTTGCTCGGCATTTAAATGGCAAGGTGATTAAAAGTCGTGAGTTGATGGTGTGATTTGTACTCTTTAGAAAATCAGTCCAGTAAAAAAACCGCATTGCCGCGATCGCGCTGCTCACCACGCGCCGTATTTAGATAATGTTGATGTTTGCGTTTTAAAGTCGGGTCTAAAGCAAATGCGCGTTGCAAGTCACGAGTGGCATAATGCTTGCTGTTTTGGCGTAAGTGCGCCACCCCTCGATATAAATAAGCTTTCGCTAACCGTGGATATTGCTCAATGGTTTTGTTGAGCATCTGTATGGCGCGCCCATAATTTTTTTTAATCACATCAGAGCGGCCGATATACAACATTGCAAATCGTCGATAAGGCTCATGTGAAGGAATGTATTTTAGTGCCGTAGAAAAACTACTGTAGGCATCGTGATCTTTTTTTAGTGCGTTATAAATAATTCCTCTCAGATAATAGGCCTTTCCATTGTAAGGGGCAACACGAATGCTTTTTGATACATCTCTAAGAGCATTGTTATAATGCTTCATACGGAAAAAAGTGCGTGAACGAATTAAAAAAGCATTGGCAGTTAATGGGTCATCTATGGGTAGAAGACGAATGCAGCGGTTGAAATCTGACAGCGCATTGGAATAATTTTTTGTATAATACCAAGTAAACCCTCGGGCGAGATAGGCAGATGCAAAATTGGGGCTGTAATTGATTGCTGTATCTAAATATTGCCTTGCTTGCAGATATTGTTTGTTAATGATCGCATGTCGCCCTGTTGTGAAATGTGCAATAGACTGATCGTGTGAATAATTTGATGATAATAAATGCGTATTGATAAAATGACGAATAGAGTCGGGCACTTGTATTCTCAGTCGTGATTTGGAGGCTTTGGCCAGGATTATAGCTGCAGCATAATCAGCTAATGCTTCATGTGAACTGAATGAGCTGTATACGGTAACGAGTCCGTATTTTTTTGCTAGGTGAGACATCTTGCGTTGATAGGCTTGATAACGGGTTATTCCGCGTTGTTGTAATTCTTGTTTAAAGCGTTTGATGCGCCAGCCAATGAGTTGATTCCACTCATTAGATCGCGCCAATTTAGCGCCAGCATCGGCAAGATGAACCATTTCGTGGGTAAATACAAAAAAGATTGATCGTCTTTTTTGATGATAGTTATCAAAGTAACGATCGGGAAACAAAACAGCGCGCCACTCCCAGCTGGCAGATGCGTAGGCAATATTATCCGGAATGATGCTAGTTTGGTTGCTGCGGGTGTTGTTTGAAATTCTATATAAGCGTATTGGCCCGTTGGCTGTTGCTCGGTGGATTAAGTAGGGCGCATATCGGTACAGTAGCCGGAACTCTTGCAGTACTTTTTGTTTTTCTGATAGGGTCCATTGTTGGGTGGGCACTTTGAAATCGCTAGCGTGTGGTGAGTCACGAAATTCGAGCAGGTTTTCTAGGTTTTGTGCTAACGCATTGGAACAGAAGAATAAAATTCCCAGCAGTAGGGCTGGTAGCATTCCAGCACATTGTTTTTTAGCCTTCCCCATCTGCCCGCCTTGAGTATTACACACGGTTAAATATAGAAGAGGTTGGCTAAGATGCAAATAAACCAGCAGATAATGAGTTACATAGATACGATGATCGTATAGAATTCAACCTAGTCAAGAGAGCATCAGGAGCAGCATATGCAATATGAACACATACGTTTAGGTGTGAATATCGATCATGTGGCAACGCTACGCCAAGCGCGCGGCACCACTTACCCAGATCCCGTACAGGCTGCGTTTATCGCTATTGATGCGGGTGCGGATGGCATTACCCTGCATTTGCGTGAGGATCGGCGACATATTCAGGAGCGCGATGTGCGTATGTTAAAAGACACGCTAACAGTGCCCATGAATTTGGAGATGGCGGCAACTGAAGAAATGGTTACTATTGCAGAGCGCTATCAGCCTGAGCATGTTTGTTTAGTGCCAGAGAAGCGCGAAGAACTGACCACTGAGGGTGGGTTGAATGTGGTTGCTCAAGAAGCGCAGATTAAATTGGTGTGTGAACGTTTAAAAAAATCGAATATTCAGGTGTCTTTATTTATAGACGCTGACCCACAGCAAATCGATGCGGCTGTGCGTTGTGGTGCACCGATTGTCGAATTGCATACGGGTCATTATGCTGATGCGCGTGGTGATCAGCAATTGCAGTCTTTAGAGAAAATTATTGCGGCGAGTGAATATGCGCTGCAACAAGGTGTGATATTAAATGCGGGGCACGGTTTACATTATCAGAACGTGCAAGCAATTGCGGCTATTCCAGGTATGAACGAATTAAATATTGGGCATAGTATTATTGCACGAGCAGTGATTGATGGCTTGGCTAATGCGGTGCGCGACATGAAATTGCTAATTTCTTAGTGGTTGTGATGAATTCTTTTACTTATTTTATTTCTGATTTGCATTTATCGCCTGATGAGCCGGGTATTACAGATATTTTCTTGCGTTTTCTGGAGCATCAAGCGCCACAAGCAGATGCATTGTATATTTTGGGTGATTTGTTTGAGGCGTGGATTGGCGATGATAACGATACGCCGTTTAATCAAACCATCATTAATGCACTTAAAAAAGCATCCGATACCGGTTTGCCAATTTACTGTATGCGCGGCAATCGGGATTTTTTGATTGGGCAGCGTTTTTGTGAGGCGGCAGGTATGACGCATATTATAGATCCTACTGTCATCACCCTTTATGATCGACCTATTTTATTAATGCATGGAGATAGTTTGTGTACGCTCGATGATAAACACCAGGCGTTTCGGCGTCGTGCACACAGCCCTCGTTATCAACAATACGTACTGATGATGCCGTTATGGTTACGCCGCTTGGTTTCAACGTATATTCGTAAGCTTAGTAAGCGCCGTAATCATAAGCTTGATAATGCCATTATGGATGTGGTGGACGAGGATGTGGTAAAAGCGATGCAAGATGCACAAGTGCAATTATTTATCCATGGGCATACACATAAGCCGGCGATTCATTCGCTTACTATAAATGATAATCAGTCCTATCGTATTGTGCTTGCTGCGTGGCATAATTGTGGAAATGCGTTACAATTTAACGCATTGGGTGAGTATCAGTTGGTTGATATTTATTAGCAACCCAGTAATTTGGTAGAAACAAGGAAGTATCTATGTCTAAATTAAAATTATCCATTGTCATGTTGAGTGTTCTGTTGGGATTGTCAGTGTCTCATCCTTTATTAGCGAAATCACTGAATAAAGTGCGCTGGAAGCCATTACCTGGCACGGTGTCGCTAACCTTCGATGACGGCCCATCACCCAAATACACGCCACAAATATTAAGCATTTTGAAAAAATATAATGTTAAGGCAACGTTCTTTGTTATGGGTTGGGCGGCAAAAAAATATCCTCACCTCATTAAAGAAATGCTGCGTCAAGGTCATGCGGTAGCGATTCACACCAATTCACATCCAAAGTTAACACGCTTATCTAACAAGCAGCTGTATAAAGAAGTAGAATCGCCGAGGGATATTGTAGCGAGGATTGTGGGGAAACCACCTGTTTGTTTACGTCCGCCATATGGTTTAACGAATGCACGTGTTAATCAATATGTGCGTAGGGCAGGTATGATTCCTGTGCCGATGGGTTTTAATTCGTTTGATTATAAACGCCCTGGGGTGCACAAACTAGCAAGCTGGGTGATTAAAAATGCGATTAATGGTCGCGTGTTTTTACTGCACGATGGGTATAGTTATCGTGAACAAACGGTGAAAGCACTACCGATTATTATTAAAGGCATACGTAAAAAAGGGTTGGGTTTTAGCGCGATTTGTTATCCTTAATCTGAATTTCAAGCATTATTCTTTACTGTTACGGTACCTGAGCGTCGTTGGAGTACGCTTGCGCGGGCAAATCCCTTACATACGATAAAAGATAGAGAGTATACTTTGTCTCTATCGCCCGCAAGGGGCAGGTGGAGTGATAGCATACTGCTGTCATGCATATTCGGGTTAGCGAAATAGTGGATTTTGCTGATATTTGAATTATTAACGATGGAGGAAGTGTAATGAGCTTTAATGAAGCAGGTGAAAAGCCTGAAGAATTAGAATTAACGAGTACTGATGACGTTGTGGCTAGTGATGCCGTGCCTGAGGGTGAATCTGAAGATATTAAGGATAGTGATTTTGAAGGTGATGCAAAAGAGATTGTTATCAAAGCAGAAAAACTTACATATACGGTAAATTTTCGAGGCTTTAATGCAGTGCAAAGAGATAAATATGAAGCTGCGTTAGGTCTGATGATTCGAGTTATTATGAGCTCGAAGTTTGAAACTAAATTGAAATCAGCAGAAATAACTGATGATTTAGAATTACCAGATGGTTTAACAGTAGAAAAGCTTATTGATAAAATTCGTTGTGGAAAAGATTTATATGATGAGCTTAAAGATGGAAAAATAGATATTGATGTTACGCTTGCTAATAAATTTTGGTCTAGGGTTATTGGTTGGACCAAACGATCCACTCGAAGAACATGGATTAATAAGAGATTTTTAGATGGGGATTGGCGAACTAAGGCTTTAACTGAAGCCGGTTTAGCAGGGCATATATTGCATGAATATTGCCATAATTTGGGTTTCGATCATACTGATGCAGATGACGACAAAAGTGTTCCTTATGCTGTTGGGCGTGTGTTAGGTGAACTTGCTCAACTTGATATTGCTGAATTGACGCCTCATGATGCAGGTGCAGGTGCAGGTGCAGGTGCAGGTGCAGGTGCACTGGCTCGTACAAGGCAAATAGCGAGGCCATCACGTGCTGGCTTATTTGATGACACTGTTTCTTCAAATAGTACAGCCGTCGCTGAATCCGGTAAGGGGGACGTAGCGCTAGAATTAGGGCAAAGATAATTGATACATGTTTTTTGCAAGTCAACCTATGATAATAAGTGGGTTGACTTGCTTTTGATGGTGAGTTGAGTTGCTCAGTTGAATACCTTTACCTGCTATGAACTTGGAAATAAGAGTATGTAAATAGATCTGTGTAAATGGCCTAGGTCAGGTAAAATAAACTCAAACCAGGAGAACCTGACTATGGCTATGAAAACCAACGACCTAGATCCTCAAATTGTTGAGTATTTTCTCAAA
>JAJFJO010000042.1 GCA_021774015.1 Gammaproteobacteria bacterium | reverse complement strand
GATAGGTCGCAGGTTCGAATCCTGCCCGGGGCACCATCACCGCAACGAAAAGGGAAATGAGAATGACTACAGCCACTAAAATCCGTCAAGAATATGACAGTATGGGCGCTATAGACGTCCCTGCTGACGCCTATTATGGCGCACAATCCAGCCGCTCATTGCATAATTTTAAGATTGGCCGAGAGAAAATGCCTCTAGAGCTGATCCGCGCACTAGGCATACTCAAAAAAGCAGCCGCCATGACAAATATGGAGCTTGGCAAACTTACAAAAGAAAAGACCAAGTTTATTGAACAAGCTGCTGATGAAGTCATTAATGGGCAGCTAAATGATCACTTTCCGTTAAGTGTTTGGCAAACCGGGAGTGGCACTCAAACAAACATGAATGCCAATGAAGTCATTTCTAATCGAGCTATTGAGTTAGCTGGTGGTGTTATTGGTAGCAAAGAGCCCGTTCATCCGAATGATGATGTCAACATGTCTCAGTCCTCTAACGACACATTCCCTACTGCAATGCATATTGCTGCTGCAGAAATGCTGATGCACAGTTTGATTCCATCCGTGAAATTACTGCGTGACACCTTAGCGCAAAAACAAAATGAATTTAAAGATATTGTTAAAATTGGCCGCACACACTTACAAGATGCCGTGCCATTAACAATTGGGCAAGAATTTTCTGGTTATGTTTCGCAGCTCAACGAGTGTTTATATGCTATTGAAGATGTTTTGCCGCATATTTATCGACTTGCTATTGGCGGCACTGCAGTTGGTACGGGGTTGAATACGCATCCTGAGTTTGCTCAAAAGTGTGCAAGTCATATTGCTGATATTACTAGCCTTCCTTTCGTGAGCGCTCCTAATAAATTTGCAGCATTAGCAGCGCATGATGGAATTGTACTAACCAGTGGTGTGTTGAAAACGTTAGCTTGTGCTCTAATGAAAATTGCTAATGATGTTCGCTGGCTTGCATCAGGGCCACGCTGCGGGATCGGTGAATTAATTTTACCCGCGAATGAGCCAGGTTCTTCTATTATGCCAGGTAAAGTTAATCCTACGCAGTCCGAAGCAATGACAATGGTGTGTGTGCAGGTCATGGGTAACGATGCGGCAATTGGGTTTGCGGGTTCGCAAGGTAATTTTGAATTGAACGTGTATAAGCCGGTGATGATTTACAACTTAACTCAATCGATCTATTTGTTAGCGGATTCCTGTGTCTCGTTTAACGATCATTGTGCTGTTGGTATTGAAGTAAATAAACCTAAGGTGGATGAATACCTACACACGTCTTTGATGTTGGTGACTGCGCTGAATCAAGTCATTGGTTATGATAAGGCGTCAAAGATTGCTAAGAAAGCGTATGAGGATAACTCAAGTTTACGTGAAACCTGCATTGAGTTGGGCTTTCTCACAGGTGAGGAATTTGATAAAGCCGTTAAGCCGGAAGATATGACGCATCCTTGATGAAAGGTGCTTTCAGCACATACTATACATAGAACCCTGGAAACGAGCGTGAGCGAGTTATCTAGGAAAGTCCGCGCCAATACGCAGCTGTACACCTCTACAGTGTCGTTATCAGCGCACACTGCACACAGAACGCAAGCCTAATCCGGAAACGAGCGCCAGCGAGTTGCCCGGATAGGCTGCGCTTACACGTGCCAGAAAATGTTCTCAGCCGCTAAAGCTTCGTACCGATCCTGCTCCAACGAATCTTCTGCCAGAAATGCTTAGCGCTAGAATCCCAGCTCATCCAAACAAACATGGCTTTGCCAATAAATCCTTTATAATTTACAAAACCCCAGTCGCGGCCGTCATCGCTGTTATCACGATTGTCACCCATCATCAAATACTTACCTTTAGGCACCACTAAATTATAAAAATTATGTGGCTTTGGATTTGGGCATACGGTGGAATTATCAGGGCAACGATAAATTAAATGCTTAACACCCTCTAAATTTTCTTGGTACACACCAACCTTCCACGTAGCTGTGCCAGGGCCATTGGTATCCGTTGACCAACGTACAAATTTTTGTTTTGCCTCTTTGCCATTAACGTAAAGCACTTTATTAATATAGCTGATCCGATCACCAGGTAAACCAATCACACGTTTCACAAAGGTGACTTTTTTATTTACCGGCCAGTGAAATAAACCAATCTGCCCCCTTTCAGGTTTGCCAACATGGACTAGCACCTTATCCCAGACAGGCAAACGAAGGCCATAAGCAAACTGATTTACTAAAATAAAATCACCCGGCATGATGGTAGGCTCTAGTGAACCCGTTGGAACTTGGTAGGGTTGAATTATAAAGGAGCGAATTAAAAATACGATTAAAAGCACTGGAAAAAACGCACGTGCATATTCAATCACCACAGGTTTTTCTCCTGCAACTTCAGCACCCTTCCCTGCACGTTTTTTCAATGCAGAATAAATAATATCAACTAAAGAAACGATGCCAGCAAAAACAGTGACCGTTAATAAGATTAAAGGGAAATTAGTGCTCATAACTCGTTTGCTCCTAGCGATGACATTAGTGGCTGCGCATCAAGATTAGAAAAGCTATTGGTGTAAATAGCCACGCCCCAAAATTGATAAGTCGCTTGAGCTGCAGCACCCGCTCCTGGAAGAGAATGCGCGAAAAATTTCACCAGTATGGCATTTGCACCTGCTTTGGCTGCCATCTTACGAGCAGCCTGAATAATTTCTTTTTCCGCTTGTTTTGATGTTTTAGGATTATAATGTCTGACCAGACGAATTAAACCTAGACTCTTATACGAGCTCGGTGCATTCGCATATAACATAATATTGGTATTCGTCGTTGGAGGCCTTTTTATTTTCCCCGGTAGAAACAAGCCGTGTGGCGTGAATACTTGATCTGGAGTGGTCCATACCAACCCAATACATACGAGAATTCCAATGATGATAGCGAGCCATACGCGGGGCGATGATTGAGCAGCCAATGACCAAGTCCTTATGCCAAAAAATGAGACCTCAGACTAGCGGAAAGGGGTATAGCTGTCAAATTTTGTGACACTGAAAGCATAAACGCAATATCGAAAACAAGCTATTTACCAAACTTACTTCCCATAAATTTTCTGCATTAACGATTTCAAGCTATCGCGGCTGCTAATTGGTTGCTGCTTCAGTTGAGGTTGTGAGTTACTAATACGAGTATTAGCAGAAGCAGCAGTCGAAGTTACAGCCGACGACGCTTGTGGTTGCTCTTTTGTTTGACCCATCACTAGGCCTTTTGTTTGATTCTTAGTTTGCATATTTGAAGGCAATTTACCTGACAAAATATCTCCCGCTGTAATATTCGCTGGTAATTGCGTGTTGATATTAGGCATTGCTGTTACAGATGGGGGTAATATAGGTTCGCGCGCAGGATTCACCACACTCGCATTCGACATCACTGAATTATCCGCTAAATTTAAGACCCCTGACGCTGCTTTGTAGGTATGGTTTAACCACAATGGCACTAAAATACCGACACCCGGAGCAACTGCATTACTGTCTAAATGATTCACCTTACGCAGCAAACTCACACTTGTATGATAGTTATGCGCAATCGTATATAAATTTTCGCCACTGTGCATTTCATGATACTGCCAACTAATATGACGTTTACCGACCATATCAGCAAGATTTTTCCTAAATAATTTAGCATTGCTCGTCGGTATTAATATATTATAATGGCTTGGCGGCGTTGCCCAACGACGCATACCTGGATTTAGTGTATATAATAC
>JAJFJO010000410.1 GCA_021774015.1 Gammaproteobacteria bacterium | reverse complement strand
TATTTAATACCGCTTTTGCTGTATCATTTCTGCATGAAAATCTTCTGCTGTATAAAAATTAAGTTCATCGTCCTTAAATCCAGTTGGGTCGCCTACAGTATCAGGAGTATCACCGCCAGCAGCAGCCGCAGCAGCACCTGTAGCATCGTCTGTAGTACGTGCAAGAGAATGTCTAGCCACCCAAAAAACAAATTCTGCAGATAAGCTCGGGTCTATGACTTTTCTATTAGCAGGGGGGTGTTCTGGGTGTATCCAGTCACCATCTTTGCGAGCTTCTACGGATTTAATTTTATCTAAAAATTGTTTATCTTTGACTTCATTTAGATCTACCTGCATCTGAGTTGCCACAATACCAGGGTAGACTCGGTGTACCACCACATCCATCTCTTTATCCCTATCTTCGTGCTCTCTAAATTCACGTCGTTGTATTGATGCCAGTTTATTGAGTGCAGCTTTGGTGGCACTATATAAGCTCATATGCATAAATTTAGCGTCTTCAGCTGCTGCTGAAGACGTTACGTAAATTACAGATGCTTGCTCACCTTTAACAAAGTCTCCTCTTTCATAAATTAGTTTGGTAATGTGGATGGGGGCGAATACGTTAGTAGTGAATGCTTCTAGCATTTGTTCAGGTGAAACAGAAAAAGTAGCCCCAAGTTGTAAAATAGCAGCATTATGAATAAGGTATTTCACACCTGAATATAAACGCATGTTCTCATTTAGCCAATCATTTAGCCTCTCAATTTCTGTCTTCGTCTCTGGGTCTGAATCAACTTTTTCATTAATCTTCCCTAAATCCAATTTAAAATGTTCGATAGGGAGTTTAGTTTGACTATCATCTGCTGCAGCACCTGCGCCTGCAGCACCACCTGCACCTGCGGCACCACCTGCGCCTGCACCTGCAGTCGTGTCATTGTTTTCTTTAAATGCACCTGTTTTTGAGATACACAAAATATGCAGATTTTCTTCTCTTGCCATACGCAAAACCAGCTCTCTTCCAATTCCGCGAGAGCCACCGGTTACAATAGCAAGTTGTAGTTTTGTGTCATCCTTCCTCATTATTTTTCTCCTGTTGGTTATGCAATTGTTATTTTCATAGTTAGGGTGTAACACCAGCGCTGTTATCTAGATCGCTCTCATTGCTATCCTCATCACTGAGGTTGGGGCTAGATGCATCACTACGAAATGAAGCACTACCGCCGCTAGAATCACTATCATCTGTTATGGTGCCATCATGGGGAGGGCTACCAGAAGGAGCGCTTCGCTCAGCCGGGCTTTCAACATCCCTAGGCGGATTGGCTTTGTTATAGCCTGCTATCGTTTCACGAGCTTTATTTACATAGTAGCCTGTAAACCATAGGAGGGGTTTGTTTGTTATACCTCCATCACCACCAGCTTCAGGAAGCAAGCGACTGCCTTCAGTGGCTCTTGGTGCACGTTGTCTTAGCAGATCATCGCTATCAGCATCATCAGGCGAGTCTGAATCACTTCCTGTGGGTGTGCCGCTTCTTTGTGCTGCACGGGGGGGGATTCCAGCTCTAGTGGGGGTGGGTTGATACTTTGATAAAATCAACTTACATCCTTCAGTGCCAGACATGGCTGTAGCAGTGAATCCCAAACATCCAGCTGTAATTTGTTGAAAAATATTTAACCATTGGTGCTGCTGATGAGGGTCTTTATTCTCTGTAAATGTATTAAGCATCGTTATCATAGCAATATGGATTGAAACAACAGAGAGGGTGTATGTAGCATAGAAACCTCCTGAAATCACAAAGGCGCACAGTGCCCACTGAATTGCTTTAAAAAAAATAGATAAGATATTTTTATTTTGCCATCTGCCTTTCATATCATCTACTTCATCTTTACATGATTTTTTTAAGTCCCCCACTAATTTGATTAAATTTGAATTTTTATTAGTGTAAAAAAGGCTTGCAGCAAGCGCTGTGCCTAAAGTTGGAAATAAAATAATAAGTAATTTTAAAGTGGTTGAAATGGAAAGTGAACTAGTACCTTCAACCAACTTGATCAGTTCTAAGACACCAAAAGCTGCAGTTCCACTTAAGCCGATACCTGCGCACACCCCGATTATTGCACCAAGCAATACACTGGAGCTTTTTTGGAGGGGATTTAGGCTACTCAAATCATCTGGAAAAATAGTTTTAGGGTTTTTTAGCATGCCCTGTGCTTTAGGGGGTACCATTGTAAACCAACAAAATAAGGAAGAAAGAGCAAAAAAGGTGGGCACCACTATATTCATTGTTTTATCAGCACTACCCAATATGCTCAATAAGTGTCGAGTGCCTAGGAAATTTAATATACCTTCAGACAGCGCCATTAAGGTACCACTAGTAAAGCCAATAGTTCCACCCACTTTTTGGTGCGTGGAAGAAGTGCTAGTATTTGTAGTGGTTGTGGTTAAAATTCTTTGGACGTAGCCATAACTATACCCACTAAACATCGCCCAGTACGCAATAGCAATAGCGATGGCATCAGCACCTACTACCCACTCGGGGTTATCTATTTCACTATCAGTTTGTAATGCCAGAACAACGATACCTGTACGGCCAAATGTGGTGAATGCCGGAATGGCTAATGAGGCTACCGTTAGAGCTTTTCTACCTGTTGAGTTGGGCATTTTAATTCTCCTTTTAGTTCATCTAATAAATTTATTCGCATCCATTCACATTTGTAAATGTCAAATTCCGGTGATTGCAAGTAATCTTTGCTTGTAAGTTTTAGCGTCCATTCGAGAAAAGCGGCTGCTATTTCAGGTGGGATGATGCATGGTGGCAATAGTGTTTCGCGTAACATTTTGCTGTTAAAATACGGTAATGTTTTAAGTTCAGAAATCATTGGGTCAGGCAGGTTTTTCTGTAAATAGCTTTGCATGTCTGTATCTACCACACCTGGATAAGCTCGACCTACAAGAATGTTTTTAGCAGAATCAAATAGTTCAAATTCTCTTTTTTCTATAAGAGCAATTTCATTCATAGCTGCTTTAGTGGAGCTGTACAGTGATAAGCCAGCAAATATTCGGCCATATTCTAATCGTGCTGCAGATGACGTGATATAAAGCACTTTGGCTGTTGTAGCAAATTTATTTTTATTTATTAAAAGTTGATTTATTAATATGGGTGCAAATGTGTTAATGCTAAAAGAATCAATGAGTTGTTGCTGTGTCACATCTCTCAGCTTGCAAACTTCTAATATTCCCGCATTGTGAATAAGGTAGCTAACACGAAAATCACGCCCGTTATCATTAAACCAGTTATCAAGTTGTTCGGCCATGTCTTTTGCTGTTAGATCAAGTTCTAAAGAAAAAAAGTTAGGGTGCGCGCTTAACTGTTCGGATAATGCATCCATATTGTCTTTTGCAATAAATAAAACAGGCATTTGGGAAAGAAGCCGTTGCCCAAGTGCCTTGCCTATTCCTTTGCTTGCACCAGTTACAATAGCTAAGTTTTCAGTATGCATAATATAAGTTCACCTTGATTATTTGAAACATTACATCTGCTCAATTTGAGCGGAGGTGTAGTATTGTATGTAAGCTGTTGCATGTTGTAAGTGGCAATCGTATAGATGCCCGCCTTTACTTTTATTGGCATTTACATAGTGAAAATGAAACTCACTTGATGTGAGATCATTTAAAGAGTTGTCAAAATAAAAACCGACTAGTGTACCTGCTTGCTGTTCATGCCGATGTCTTTTTTCTTGGCTGATAACATGATCAAAGCTGGCCTTCTCATCGGAATTTTCTTCGCTGCGGTATTCTATCCAGTCGGCAGCGATATCTATCTTTATTGCCATTGCAATAGATTGTGTAGGGTGCCATTTTCTGATATTGAGTAGTTTTTTTTGAAAATCTTTTAGGGAAATATCATTTTCTTCAGTTTGTTCTGCTTTTTGTTCATTGAACTGACAAACAATAGCGAAAGGGCAGTGGCGAGTATCTTCAGCAAGAGTTAAATCACCTTCCTCATTTGCTCTATAGAAATTCCCGTCTAGTGCGATCATTTCTCCATCCACAAAATCAAAGGTGCCCAAGCCAAAATTTCCTAAGGGTTTGATTTCTTTATATTTCAATAACCCCTTAAGCTTGTTATCCAATAGATTTTTATAGGATCCAATAACATGAATAGGCCCAAGTTCATTTTTATTTGACAATGCATAACGCTGGCTTTTTAAGAGTGTTTTTTGCATCAGGTTTTGCATGTTCATCGAGCATTTCCTCAAGAGTGTCATTTTTAATGAGTTGCAAGTTCCGGTTGGAATGTGCAATTTGATTTTTAATATGATTGGATATTTCGGTTTGTTGATCAGTGTTTTTATATTCGTAGTTAGGAATAACACCCTCAATGCCACCTGTGAAAGGCTTAAATATTTCTATCTTGGGTATCTCAAATTTAGTTTGTCCCTGATAGATATCACGGAATGAGTTGAAAAGGTAATCACCAGCTTCAAGTATTTGATTTGCTTTAGACATCATAACAAATTGCATGATAGGGTCCGTGATAAAGGTCGCAACGGAATATATGATTTTTATATCATCAATTTTCCGTACAAAATTCATACCAGATTGTAGCCCATAGGTGTCTTTTTTGATTTGATTTAATTTTTTTGCTTCCTCATTAAGAGGACATATTTCCCAGCTATAGAAGGGGAGATTATCCGTATAGCGTGAAATCAAGCTATGATCATAATCACCATACTTGTTCTCAACATAGTGATCAACTTGCTGGTGACTTGAGGTTAAGCAAATGGATTCATGGTTAGGTAAAATCAAATGAATAGTAATGTGGTTGATGCCAGCAATACCCTCAATTTCACGTCGAAATACTTTAGCAAGTTTAATAAGATCAGCCTTTTCAACAGCCAGTTTAACATCATTGGTATCATTGCTCATGCTGTTAACTCCCTAGAACCACCTCGAAATGGTTCAAAAGAAAGTTTTGGCAAGTTATCTTTAGTGCAATCCTCATAAAAGTGACAAAATGTGTTATATAAAAAATCACCAGCCTCTAGGATTAGATTGATATTTGAAAGTAAGGTGTATTGTTTCATGGGGTCTTGACTGTATGTGGCTACAGAATATATGAGCTTAAATTTATCAGTTAACTCTCGAATGAAATTAGTGCCGGAATGCAAGCCATAGATGTTCTTTTTGATGTGGTTTAGATTCTTGGCAGCTTGACTGGATGCGCATACATCCCAGGAGTAAAAGGGGAGTGTATTGGCATAGTTGGAAATGAGGCTGTAGTCACTAAGGTAGTGTTGGTTTTCTAAATAGTGTTGCACCTGATTACGGCTAGTGGTTAAGCAGTGTGATGTGCTGGAATTATGAATCAAGTGAAGCGTAATGTGGTCGATACCACCAACCCCATTTAGCTCCTTGTGAAAGCTTTTTTTAAAATCATTTAGCGCACTAGCATCCGCTATTAACCGGACGTCATCCAACATATTAGTATCCTTTCTATATTGTAAAGGAAGCGCGCTTTTAAATTTAACCTAGGTTTGAAACTTTGAGCTCTGGTTCGAGTTCGTCAGATCGACTAAAGCCCATTTTATATGCGTTAATTAAAGGTTTTATTAGTAAGCGTTTCCCTGTGTCATCCTCACTTATTTCTTCAATATTGCTATAAATTCCTGAAAT
The DNA here is from genome assembly GCA_021774015.1 of Gammaproteobacteria bacterium. GTDB lineage: Bacteria > Pseudomonadota > Gammaproteobacteria > Coxiellales > Coxiellaceae > JAJFJO01. Next base: position 2,418 of record JAJFJO010000410.1, on the reverse strand, counting down.
AGCCCGGGCAATTTCAAGAGAATATGTCGCATCCTTTGAGTACAGTTGAAGTATCTCCCTTGTGATTATTGACAATAATTCATGGTCAACTTGCTTAACAATTAGATCACGACGCTTAGCTTTTGTGGTTAGCGTCATTTGTTTGAGCTCTGCTTCAGACAGCCGTTGGCCGTCTTCATCGTTGCTTGATAGGTCAGTGTTTGGGTTAAAGTCTTCGATAGTATCACTTTGAAGCGGATTTATTCCATCACCAGTGAGGAGCCAGTCAATATTAATATTGAGGTGTTTACAATACAAAATTGCCGCTTGACTACCAATAGCTCTTTGGCCAGTCTCATGTAATGAGTAAGTTGATTGAGACAACCCAAATTGATCAATGAAGGACTTCGCTGTTTTAAAGCCTGACGTCACTCTAGCCTCTTTCAAGCGTTGTGCAATTTTTTTGCGCTCATTTTCCATATTGCTACCCGTGTAAATATTTTGTTATGAAATTATTTGTTATATTACTACTTGGTAATTATTTTAGCAAGCACAATATTATAAAATCTCATTATGAAATCATACTTGGGTTAAATTCAGAAGTAAATTGCATAAATGCTATATTTTTATATTGCATTGATAGGCAAAATCTTAAAGAATAAAGGCTGATAAGGTTATATTTTTGAAATTACATGACATCATGTTTCACTGGCAGCCTTCAAGTTATGTAGCGGGTTTGCCTATGTTGAGACAGTCGCGTAGATAAAGCAACAACCTTAACTCTTATACCAGTACTAACTCGCTTTACCGTAATTGCTATAAAAATATTCCAGTTTTTCCGAAATAGTGGTTAATAACAGGTTTTCAATCACTAGAGTATTCACAGTGTTTGATGTTGTTTGATATCCAGATGATAAAAGCTCTTTGGTTAGCTGTAATGTAAGCAGGCATTTATCGCTATCAAGTTCCAGCCCAATTACCTGCTTAGAGGAAAAACCAGTAATTATTTGTGTTTTAAAAGTTAAGTGTTCAACAGAATCACCAATCACTATAATTAAGGCACTTTTAGCATAGTTTTTAATGTGTTTTATATACTTAATAATGCATAAGTTAAACAATAGATTGCTTGATTTGTCATTCAAGTTTGACTTCCCGGTGGGCATACCTAAAGCAAAAATAATGACATCAGCATTTATCAAGTCATTTTGATCATTACTAGTTCGTATAGTAGTTGAATCATTCTTTGAACTTTCAGTAATCATATCACTTGGTATCATATTTGATGCCTTTTCAGTTATTAAGCATATATCAAAAGGTGTATAACATGTGTCTAATGTTTGGTGGGAAGTATTTTCCAGCGAGTTGTTATATGAAAACATTGCAAATAATAATTTTGCAGTTTCATGTCCATTGCTTTCAGGACCTAAAATAACAACTCTAAACTTGTTCATGGTTTACCCTTGGGCTAAATATTTTGCTCTCAACATTGTTCTTTCGGGTGAGCTTGCTCTAACTTATATCTGCCACGCCGGGGGTGATTAAGGATTGATCACCCACTGTAAATACTATAAATCATAGTATTCTTTTTTTTGTGGAATTTCAACTTATTTATCCATTAGGCGAGAGAAATATTTTCTGAGGGTTAATTATTTGATTTAAAAAAAATTTTCAAATCATATTATTTTGATGCGAGTGGAATGATAAGCGTGAATAATTCCATTTATCCCTTTACTAAAGTGTTGAGATTATTTACTATGATGATTGGCAGAGTTGAGATATTTCTTTGATGCTAATGAGTGATGGGTCGGTTAGACTCAAGAATTGCATAGCCAGTTTTTTTATGATTAAGGATTTTTGAGTATGGTTGGTGTTATTAAGATACTGCATTAAAGAAAACGGTTTTATTAGGCTTTTATGAACTTAGAATAAGACCATATTTAATTGGAAGAGGTATTTGAAATGCAGAAATCAAATATTAATCAAGAGGCAAAAAAGCCATTTGATCCACCTGACTCCCCCAAAGCTCGAGCAAAACGCTTAAGACGGCTCAGAACATTGGGCGATTTGAAGCGCAAAGAGTTATGTGAACAAAGTAATATTAATATTCATACCTTAATTGGCTGGGAAAATGGTCGGTTTGGTGGCATTAGCACCTCTGGCGCAAAACGCATTATTCATTTCCTTAATCATGTCGGCGTAGAGTGTTCAGTAGATTGGCTATTATATGAAATAGGGCCTGGACCAGTAAGCGGCGCTAGTCGAGCACAATTTAATCCGCAACATGATGTTACCGAGAGTGAGAGTGCTGATACTGATAGTATGAATAATGAGCTACTATACTTCAAAAATCAGCATCCAGAAGCAGTAGATTTTATAGTTAATGATAATAGTATGTCACCAATTTACCAGGCGGGTGACTATATCGCAGGAATTAAACGG